>CAJXUJ010000005.1 GCA_913061025.1 uncultured Actinomycetes bacterium
ACCCCGTGGGACGACGAACTCGAACCATTCCGTATCGCCCACGAGGGCTCGACGGTCCGGGTGCTGCACGAGGTCGTCTAGTCGCCAAATGTGGGAGTGCGCGAACCTCGGCGCCAGCCGTAGACGACGAGAACCAGCGTGATGAGGACGAGGAGTAGATAGAGGGCATCGGCGAGCCCGACCTGATCGGTCACGCTCGTGACCGCGTTGAGGCCAAGAACGACGACGACGAAAGTCCGCAAGGGTCGGCGCGAAGACCGACTGGCAACCGCAGCCAGGATCAGCAGCCCGAGGTTGGCCATCGTGAGCACCCCGAGGATCGCAAGGGCCGTTGGAGAGAGCGTTCCTCGCCCGATGGCAGCAGAAAGCGATGCGGAGCCGAGGAAGAACCAGGCGACGGCAAGAGCCGCGAGGGCAAGGGTTGATGCGGTCGGCCACCGGTCAGGCTTGCCGGCGGGGCTTTCCAAAGACGAGTCGCTCAGACGCTGCAGGTCATGTCGGTGCCGCAGCACATCGGCGACTTGATCTTGCCGTGACCGTTCGGGCAGACCGAAATGGCCACCGAAGCGCCGTCGTCCTTGACGAGGACGTCGTCCACGAGTGGGGCGTCGCACGCACCGCAGGTTGTGTTGACGGACATTCCGCAGCTGGGGCAGGTGTAGAGAGCCATGGGGAGAACCTAGACCACCGAGGCTGATCTGTCGTATCGGAATGGCCCTCGAGAACGAGCGACGAAGGGAGCCGCTAGGACTTCCAGTCGTGCTTCTTGTGCGATCCGTCGCAGAAGGGCTTGTCCTCGCTGAAACCGCACCGGCACAGGTAGACCGTCTCGGCTTCCTTGATGACGTTTCCGTCGGCGTCCTTGACGACCACGCCTCCGGCGACCTGGTTCGGACCATCGGGCAGCGGGGTCACAACAACATTGTCTTCGCTCATGGGCGCAGCATGGCAGCGATCGGTCAATAACGCGCGCTAGAGCAGATCGTCAGAGAAGAGCGTCAGAGCAGACCGTCGCGGGTGAGCTTGGTGAAGGCCCAGTAGCCGGGGACGGTGGGGGCCCAGAAGGTGATGAGTCGGTAGAGGAGAACTGCCGAGACCGCCGTTCCGGCATCGAGCCCGGCTGCCGTGAGACCCGCGGACAGGGCGGCCTCCACAGCACCGAGGCCACCGGGCGTAGGGGCTGCCTGACCGATGGTTGCACCGGCGAGATAGACGACGGCAACCAGCGCGATGCTCATCGAGCCGCCGAAAGCCGCGACACAGGCAAAGAGCACGGCGATGTAGCTGAGATTAAGCAACAGGATGCCGCCGATGCCTTCCAGCAACTTCAAGGGTCGCTGCGCGACCGTCACCAGACGCGGAACCACTTCCCTGATCAGCGGGCGTACTCGCCGGGTTATCTCCTTGCGTACCCGCGGCACAGCGAGAAGCGCGAGCGCGAGCACCGCAATGCTGGCGACGATGATCACCGCTGCCCGCGGGGGATCGAACGTGAAGTCCGCTGCCGTTCCGGCTGCGACACCGAAGCCCAAGAGCAACAGGATGTGGACGACGAAGGTCATCACACCCGAGACGCCCACGCTCGCCGCCGCGAGTGCCGGGTGAAGACCGGACTTCTGCAGATAGCGCACGTTGATAGCGATCGAGCCCAGCGTTGGAGGAGATACGAGCGTTGCGAAGTCACCGGCGATCTGGGCCATCAATGTCCGTGAGAGTCGGAGCTTCTCCGGCACGAAACCCGACAGCGACCACGCCGATCCGAAGTACGTCAGCAGGCTGAAGACGATCGCTGCGGCGATCCATCTCCAGTCGGAGTTCGTTACGAGGGAAGCGAGGTCAACCTGCGCGAGCTGTGACAGCAGAACGTATGCCGCAATGGTGCCGGCGACGACCATGATCAAAGTGCGCGGCTTCACGCGCTCAAGTTGGATCGTCTCCTCGTCCGCACCCGGTCGGATTTCCACCAGCCGATCTCGCAGGGAAACGATGAGTCCCTTGTGCTTGCGCAGTTGGCTCCGCGTGGCTCGCGACAGGGCTACCGGTTGGAGTGCGGGTAGGGCGCGACCGATGCCATCAAGGCCGAGGATCGCCTTGCCGGTAGCAACCACGCGTTCGACGTCGGTGAGCATCGCAAGGGTGCACAGGAGTTCGGCAACGTCGATCCGCATCGAGACGTCACTCGCTGCGACACCACCGGTGTCGTGTCCGATGACCCACACGCTGCCGTCGCTGGCGCGTAGGAGATGTTCAGCGTTCAGCGAGCGGTGGGAGATCTGGTGTTCGTGCATTGTGCGCACCGCCCGCCAGGCCCCGCGTAGATCGTCGTCGGTGACCTCGTCGAGGTCGGCGAACCTAGTGCCCTCGATGTGCTGGTAGGCGAGCACGCATGAGTCAGGTCCGACTTCGGATGCCAAGAGCAGGCGGGGTTCGGGGACGCCTGCCGCTTCACCGGCGTAGGAGACCAGCGCGGCGTGCTCGAGTGCTCGGCGCATATTGAAGGCCGAGTTGCCCGGCTCCTCGCGAAGGCGCAATGACGTCCACACCGCTCGAAGCAGGCCTGCACCTTCGAGGTCGCGGTCGAGTACGGTCACTTGGAGCAGCTGGCCGCTACGGCTCGTGGCGATGTAACGACGTCCGCGGTTGGTCGATTCCTGGGCGCGCAGCATGGTCACCGGCAGGCCGCCTCGGTCGAGCGCCTCGGCAACTTCGGCTCCGCTGGGCCGGGTGGTCTGGATACCGAGTGCGTAGCGGACGGCGAGGCCGATGGCCCAGCCAACCATCAAGGATGCCGCCAGCCCCGCTACAGCGATGGTCACGCTCAGGATCGCGACGATGATCAGAGAACCCATGACCACGACGGACAACACGTTCCACGGGCGCCGACTCATCAGCCGCGATGCCGTGATGAAAGCAAGGAGGCCACCCAATGTGGGGGTGGTGGCCGCGTTGCCCGGGTCGGCCGAACCCGTCAGCGCGATGAGGAGCCGGGGATCGGCGATCTCGGACACGATGACCGATGCCCCGGTGAGCACCACTGCGGCGACGAGGAGAGCCACAAGGGCGTCGAACAGTTGACGAACGCGTCGGCGGATGATCAAGGCGATCGCGCCGGCGATCGGAAGGGCCAACGTGCCGATTCCGCCGATGACGTTGATGATCAAGACCACGGGGTCCGGGAGAAGTCGGGCGCCGCCAACGAGGTCTTGTTCGAGGCCGCTGGTGGTCCCGGTCGCGAACCAGCCGAGGGCGACTGCCGCGGCGGCCAGGGCCAACGCGAGGGCCAGGCGCGCGAGATCAAGCGGACGCCGGAGCCTTCGGGGAATCACGCCGTCTTCGATGACGATCGTTCCTGCAGCCGTGACCCCGTCGGTGCCCGGTGACGTACCCGAGCCAAGTGCGCCAGCGTCGGCGAGGGCGTCCGCTCGTAGGTCGGTGGGAGAAGAAGGCTGCTCCGGAAGGTCCGCCACGGGAAGAGGGCCGGCGATGGTGAACTCGGTGCGGAGCGTCGACTTCTCGGGGGGCTGTTCCTGCGCCCGCGTGTCGTCGCTCACCGACCGATGGTGTCACATCGCGGTGGTATTCATGGACGGTGCGCGCCCGGTTGGACCTCTCGCCCCTGCCCAGGGCGCAGGCACCTGTCCTGGACGCCGAGCAGCAGTCGGTTGTCGAGCATCGCGAGGGCCCGCTGCTGGTGCTCGCGGGCCCGGGTACCGGCAAGACCACCACGATCGTCGAGTCGGTGGTGGCTCGCTTGGCGGAAGGGCAGGCACCGAGCGAGGTCCTGGTCCTCACCTTTGGGCGGCGGGCGGCCGATGAAGTCCGTGACCGGGTCGCCGCCAGGATCGGTGGGGGGCTCCTGCCGCAGGTCGCCACTTTCCACTCTTTTGCCTACGGACTCATTCGATCCCATGCCTCGCACGAGGAGTACCTGGACCCGCCACGGCTGTTGTCCGGTGCGGAAGAAGACCAGCGGATCCGCGAACTTATTCGTGGCAGCGTGGAAGACGGCACCGTCCGATGGCCCGAGGAGCTACGCGAGGCGCTCGGAACCCAGGGGTTCGCGGCCGAGGTTCGGGTACTGATCGCTCGGATGCGGGAGCGGGAGATCAGCCCGGTCCGTCTGCGGGAAATCGCCGACGAGGTCGGGCGTCCCGAGTGGCGTGCTGTCGCGGACATCGCGGAGCAAGAGGAAGACGTCATGGTGCTGCAAAACGTCATGGACTACGCGGAACTCATGCGCCGCGCCGTCCTGCTGGCGGGGGACCCAGTGGTGCAGGCGGACCTGCACGCGAGATTCCGGTCGATCTACGTCGATGAGTTCCAAGACACCGATCCGATGCAGGTGGAACTGCTGAAGCGGATGGTGGGACCGGCGTCGTCAATCGTTGCCGTCGGGGACCCGGATCAGGCGATCTACGCCTTCCGTGGCGCCGACGTCCGTGGCATCCTGCAATTCCCCGAGGAGTTCCGCCGAAGTGATGGCACGCCGTCACCCATCGTCGCGCTGCGCAGGGTGCGCCGGTACGGATCGCAGATCGCGCAGGCTGCACGGGCGGCCCTGGCGCCCCGCGGACTGGGCACTTTGCCGAGCCACGTACAGCGGGAGCACCGTGATCCGCGTTTCGAGCGGCACGAGGATCCAGCGTCATCTCCGGCGGTTCGGGTGCTGCTGTGTCCTACCCGGGCGTCGCGTGACCTGCACATCGCCGAGCAGATTCGAGCAGCGCACGTCCACGACAAGATCGCCTGGCAGGACATGGCCGTTCTGGTCCGTTCGGTGACTGACCTAACGAGCATCGAGCGTGCGCTCAACGTCGCGGGCGTGCCGGCGTCGATCACCGCTGATGAAATCCCGCTGCACGCCGAGCCTGCTGTTGCCCAGTTACTCAGCATCGTGGAGATAGCCGCCCGTCCGCGGCACGGGACACCCGAAAGGATCGAGGATCTACTCCTCGGTCCGATCGGACGATTGGACGTCTCCGACATTCGGCGCCTCGGCCGAGCCCTCCGCTCCCAGCGTCGGGCGGCTGACGAGGACGTCCTTCCTGCGCGTGAACTCGTCCGCTCGCTGGTGATGGCGGATGAACCGATGCCACCCGAACTCGAACAGGCAAGCGAGATCGCCGCCGGAATACTCCGAGTGCGACAGGTGCTATCCGAGGTTGCCGGGTGCATCGAGTCGGGTGCGTCGATCGGCGAGGTTCTGTGGGCGGCGTGGACCGGCGGTTCCTCCCCCCACAGGTGGCCCGAGCGTCTCAAGGAAGCTGCACTGGCCGGCTCGGCCAGTGCCGATCACGACGTCGATGCCGTGATGGCGCTGTTCGACGCCGCCGAGCGGCTTAGTGAGCGCTATCGCGGTGTGTACGCCGTCACCACGTTCCTCGACACGCTCCGTGATCAGGCGATCCCGGCCGAGTCCATCGCTGATTCATCGGCCCGGCGCGTCGGCACGCAGCCGATGGTTCGCATCATGACCGTCCATCGAGCCAAGGGCTTGGAGTGGTCTCGGGTGTGGGTGACCGGACTCGAAGAGGGACTGTGGCCCAATATTCAGCCTCGCAACTCGCTGCTCGCCGTTGATGAATTGGCCTCGGACCACCGCGAGGGACCTGACCTGATCCGAGAGGAACGCAACCTGCTTTACGTGGCGTGCACCCGTGCGCGTGAGCAGCTCACCCTGCTTGCCGTGGACTCAGGCGAGGAAGGTGAGGACCGCCCGAGTCGATTCATCACCGATCTCGTCAATGTCGGGGTGCCGATCGAACGGGTTGCCCATCGTCCGGACCTCATCACGAGTTGGTCCGGCCTGGTCGTCGATCTACGCCGGGCGATCATCGACCCGGATGTTTCAGCGGCCGAGCGTGAACAGGCGGCGTCATTGCTCGCCACCATCGGACGGATGCGTGAACCGGACGGACGGCCCAGCGTCCCGGCAGCCGATCCGGTGAACTGGTGGGGCCTGCATCAGTTGACCGACGGACCCACCCCGCTTCGTCGATCCGATGAACCGATTGCCCTGTCCGGCTCGTCACTGGACTCCATCCGGCAGTGCTCGATGAAGTGGTTCCTCGACCATGAGGTGCACGCCGAGGTTCCCCGGAACAGTGCGACGGCGTTCGGCAGCATCGTGCACGCCATCGCCGACCATGTGGCGCGGGGCAACATCCCCGAGGACATCGAATTGATGGATGAGTTCGTCGATCGCGTGTGGTCTCAGGTGGACTTCGATGCGCTATGGCGCTCTCGATCGGAGCGGGTAGAGGCTAGGGCGTCGTTGGAACGTTTCCTTCGCTACCACCGAGCGCAACTTCGCGAGTTCGTCGTAAGCGAGAGGTACCTGACAACAAACCTTGAGGTCCCAACGCCTCAAGGCTCGACGGAAGACGTCGAAATACGCGGGTTCATCGATCGAGTCGAGCGAGATAGCGAGGACCGCCTGGTCGCGATCGATTTCAAGACGTCGTCGTCCGTTCCTACCAAGGCCGAGACCGAGGAGCACGGACAACTGGGGCTCTACCAACTCTTGCTACGAGAGGTGGGCGGATTGGTCGCGGAATCGGGAGAGATTGCGTTGGTCGGCGGGGCTGCCCTGGTGCAACTGCGACGAGACGCGGGGGCCAAGGATCCAGGGCCGAAGGAACAGATGCAAGCCGCGCTGAAAGATCGGGGCGACGGTCACGTCACCTGGATCGAGGAAGCTCTCGGTCAGGCAGCCGACGTGGTTCGCGGGGAAGACATCGGCGCGCATGTCGGCAAGCACTGTCGGTTCTGTAACTTCGTCGGCATCTGTCCGGCAAGGAATCCGCAAGTCTCCGTCATTCAGCTCGAGGGCAGTTCGCTCGTTGACGGTGATCACGAATGACCACTTCGAGCACAGGCGTTTCGGTAGCCGACGTCGGCCGATCCGACCTCGCCCGAGCGCTGGGTTTTGACCTCAGCGACGCCCAATGGAACGCCGTGAGTGCACCACTCGAGCCGGGGGTGATCGTCGCGGGCGCAGGTACTGGCAAGACCACCTCGATGTCGGCGCGCGTTGCGTATCTCGCCGCCAGCGGTCTTGTCGATCCGGACCGAGTTCTCGGTCTTACCTTCACCAACAAGGCTGCTGCGCAACTCCTATCGGCAACCCGATCCCGCATCGCCGCGATGGGAATCGAGGGCGCCGAGCCGCAAGTCTCTACCTACAACGCGTTCGCCGCGCGGATCGTCACCGACTACGGCATGCGCATCGGTCGCGAACCCACCGCAACGCTGCTGGTTGATGGTCTGCGTCACCAGCACGCGTATCGACTCGTGTGCACGGCTGATGATGAATCGATTACCGAGCGGCTCGCCGGAATCGGAAAGAGTCCCGCCACGATTACCGAACAGATGCTCGCCCTCGACCAGGAACTCAGCGAGCTCTCCATCGAGCCTGGGGAACTCATCGAGCACGATCAGGCGCTCGTTACGCGGTTACTCGATCTTGGTGCGGACCGGGGCAAGGGTCGGGACATCTCAGACGCAGCACACCGGCGGATTGCACTCGCGCTTGTGATCGAGCAGTGGCGGAACTACAAGGCCGCTCGCGACCTGTGGGACTACTCCGATCAGGTGCGTCTCGCGCAGCAGATCCTCGATCGCTATCCGGAGACTGTTACGGAAATCCGGTCGCGCTTCGACATCGTCCTGCTCGATGAGTACCAGGACACGTCCATAGCCCAGCGCCGGTTGCTCCAGACGCTGTTCGCCGGGGGATTCCCCGTGACCGCGGTCGGGGATCCATGTCAGGCGATCTACTCGTGGCGCGGCGCGAGCGTGGACAACATCGAGTCCTTCCCGTCCCATTTCCCGCGCGCGAGCGGGGAGCGAGCTGCCCGCTACTCGCTCATGGAGAACCGACGCTCGGGGCCCGCTGTTTTGCATGTCGCCAATGAACTTGCTTCGACGCTACGGGCTGAGCATGACGGAACCGAACCACTGGTGCCCGCAACCGATGCTCTACCCGCTCGGGTCGATGTTGCCCTCTTCGAGACGATCGATGAGGAAGTGGACTTTGTCGCGTGGGCAGTGCGGGACGTATTCGAGCGGACCGGAAAATCCGCTTCCACCGAACCGTCCCAGGTTCCGACCATCGCTGTCTTGTGCACCACTGCTCAAGACATCCGCCGCATCGACCGCGCGCTGCGAAACCTTGGCGTCCCGACGTACGTCAGTGGCGCGGCGGCATTGCTGGCTGACCCGGCGGTTGCCGATACCCGAGCGCTGTTGGAAGTAGTCCATGAGCCGACCGCAAATCCGTCGATGGTGCGCCTGCTGACCGGTGCTCGCTGGCGAGTGGGGGCTCGGGACCTCGCCGTTCTTGGAGACCGGGCGCGCGAGTTGGCCGGAGGTCGCGGACGACCGCAGAGCGAGACCATCGATGAGGCCCTCGACGAGGCTGTCGCGGGTAGCGATGTTGTCGAGGTCGTGGCGCTCGCCGATGCGCTCACCGATCCAGGACCACCCGAGAAGTACTCCTCTCGAGCCCTGCAGGTCTTCGCTGAGGTCGCGGAACTTATCTCGGAACTGCGTTCGCACACCGGTGAGGCGATCACGGACTTCATCGCCCGAGCCATCAGAGAACTTGGCGTCGATGTGGAAGCAGATCTCAACGACCCCAGCGGTGCGAGTGCCGCGGCACTCGGTGATTTTCTGGCCCTGGCGGCGAACATGACGGAGATCGATGGACGAGTCAGCCTCGGCGGTTTCCTCACCTGGCTGCGCGACGCCGAACGATTCAACGTGACCATCGCCCACACCCGTCCGCGGGTCGAGGGCGCCGTTTCGTTGATGACGGTTTTTGCCGCCAAGGGTCTTGAGTTCTCGCATGTCTTCGTGCCGTTTGTCTCCGACGGCGCGTTTCCGGGAGGTAAGTCGCGCGGCCGGTGGGTTACGAGTTCCCAGATCGTGCCCTGGCCGCTTCGATCAGATGCTCCACTGGAATTGGGTCAGTTCCCTCGCGACAACGGTGATTCCGTCAGCAAACAGCATGATGGGTACGTCGATGCACTTCGACAGATCGACGAACGCAACAACGAGCGCCTGGCCTATGTGGCACTCACCCGGGCCGAGTCCTCGCTGACCGTCACCGGACACTGGTGGGGTCCGGGGCAGACCAAGCCGCGCGGGCCCCATCGGTTTCTCGAGGACATCAGAAATGCCGTCGAGTCTGCCGATCCGGACACCTGCCGAGTCGTGGCCTGGGCAGACGAACCCGAGCCGGGCGGTGCCAATCCCGTGACCGGCAGTGGCAGTGTCACGTGGCCCCAGCCCGTCCCTCGGGATCATCGGGCTCGGCTCCTCGCGGCAGCCGAGTTGATCGATTCGCGGGAAGCCGCGGGTCCGGCTGCCTTCGCCGCCACTTTCGATTTTGAGCTCGCTGATGCCGGTGCCGATGCCGCAACAGGTCGCATTCGACGGTGGCATGAGACCTTCGCCGCCCTGGCGGAAGACCGCGCGACGGGGTCAGATGAGCAGGTGGTGAGGCTCGGTGACCATGTGGGTGCCACCACGTTCCTGCGGGCACTGAGCAAGCCTGATGACGTCGCGGTGGACCTACTGCGGCCGATGCCGAGGCAACCCTCACGGGCGGCTGCTCGGGGTATCGCCTGGCACGCGTGGGTCGAAACAGTCTTCGGTCAACAGTCACTACTCGGGGTCGACGACCTGCCCGGTGCCGCCGATGAGGACATCGCCTCCGACGATCAACTCGAGGAACTCAAGCGTGCTTTCGAGCGGACGGGGTATGCCGGACGGGAACCCGTGGCGGTCGAGCGTGGATTCTCGGTCGTTGTCGGGGGGCGTGTCGTCAGTGGGCGGATAGACGCAGTCTTCGAGAAGGATGGTCGCTTCGAGGTGGTGGATTGGAAGACGGGTGGAACCGCATCGGTGGACACCCGCCAGTTGGCCGTCTACCGGTTGGCTTGGGCTCACATCGCAGGCATCGACTGGCGTGACGTGGACGCAGCGTTCGTGATGGTCGCGTCTGGACAGGAGATTCGGCCGAACACCGATTCCGAGGTTGAGGCGCTGCTCGATCTGGGCTAACGCTGGTCGTCTTCGGGGACCACCACGGGGTCGATCGGCTCATCCGATCTTTCTTGCTTCGGCTCTTGATCGACGATCTCCTCGCCGGCTTCCTCCGTGGGCGTTCGCCTCGTTCCGACCAACCCGCGCATCCACTCTCGGGCAGGTTCCTCAACCACGCGCCACATGATCCACGCGATGATCAGTGCGCCACCGATGAGAATCACCACGCCGAGGGCGTACAGAGCCCCGCCGTCGATCCCGGCCACGCTCATCCCTGCGCGCCACAGGCCCATCCAGACGAGGTGGGTCATGTACAGCGAATACGAGATAAACCCGCCAAGGACCATGGTCTTCGTCGACAGCGCACGGGCCATCCCGCCACGAGCCAGTGCCAGGGCGCCGATCCACGCCACCAGGAGCGGCACCAGGGATAGATGGAAGTACGGCGGTAACGGTTCGGCGTCGGGGTTGACGGCGTTGGCCGGTGGCTGAGCCGCCGGAAGCCAGGCCAGGAACACCGCACCGGCCACCACGAGAGCGGGCAGGACTGCGGACAGCCACTCGGCTGGTCGTTGGACTCGGTCTCCACGTTGTGAGAGTCGCTGCACGATCAGGTAGGTGACCGCTCCCGCGGTGAACTCACAGGCAATGCGGTAGGTCGAGCCCCAGTTGTCGGTGTAGTACGGGTCGCTGGTTCCCAGGCCGTAGCCCACCAGCGGTGCCATCATCGCGAACCAGGCGATGACAAGGACGAACGTCGGGATCTTCTTGTGTAGGCGCCACAGCACCAGTACCAACAGCGGGAAGACTAAGTACGCAAGCCACTCCATCGACAATGACCACGCCACGAAGTTCCAACCGCGTTCGGGGTTTGGCCCCCACTCCTGGATGAGCAGCAGGTTCTTCACGAAGTCAATGGGATTCCACCAGTCTCGGTCGATGTCCTCGCCCAAGACGCGCGCTTGTGCGAACACCGCCAGGCCCGCCACGATCAACATCACGATGTGCACTGGATAGATGCGGGCAAGACGCAGCCACCAGAATCGAACGGTGTCCCCGCCACGAAGCTTCGGACCCATGCGCGTGAGGTAGGTGTGCGTGAGGATGAAACCGGACAGCGCGAAGAACAGGTCAACTCCGAGCCGGCCCACTCGCATGACGTCGCCGACCACCGGAATCGACAGGAGTCCGAGCACGTTGAAGGGACCCTGCAGGTGATACGCGAATACCCAGAATGCGGCGACGAAGCGAATACCCGTCAACTGGCGGATGAACACGCTCACGTTGACACCTTAGGCTCGCCTCAGTCGTGAGTGGGGAGATCCCGTGCGTATGTCGGATCCGCAGTGGTGGCTGCTCGACGACCTCGTGCTCGCCCGATCGAGTATTGATCGCGCAGCCGAGCGCCGCCAGGACACTGCGTGGGTTCAGGCTGCGCGCGTAGATCCGCGGAGTCGATTCGTCCGGGTCCACGAGGGTCATGCCGTCCTCCGCGGTGATCGCCTGGAGTTGAGTGGTCCGCCCGATGAAGAGGTGCCTTCATCGCTTCTGGGAATCGATGACGACGGCGTGGCGTACTTCTGTGCTCACTACGACGATCGCCCGGAGATCGCGGATCATTCGCGCTGGGCCGATCTCCGGATGTCCGGATCGGGGCTGGACGCCACGGATGCCGGGTTGATGGTGGCCTCGGTGGCGCTGGACAACTGGTCCCGCAATCACCGCCGCTGCCCACGGTGCGGTGGTGAGCTGGTCTGGCGCGATGCCGGCTGGGCCCGCTTCTGTGAGCACGACGACGTTTCGCACTTCCCTCGGACCGACCCTGCCGTCATCGTGCTTGTCCGTGACTCCGAGGATCGAGCGCTTCTCGGACGCCAGGTTCGGTGGGAACCGAATTGGTTCTCGACCCTCGCGGGTTTCGTCGAAGCCGGCGAATCCGCCGAGGCAGCCGTGCGTCGCGAGGTCGAGGAGGAGTCCGGCGTGCGGATCGGCTCACGTCCAGACGACGTGCAGTACCTCGGCAGTCAACCGTGGCCCTTCCCAGCATCGCTCATGCTCGGGTATCACGCTTTTGCAGAAGATCCCACTATCCAAGTTGATGGCGAGGAGATCGCCGAGGCTCTCTGGTTCAGCCGCGATGCCTTGGCCGCGGCGTGCGAATCCGGGGAAGTCTCGCTACCTCCCGCGGTGAGCATTGCCCGCAAGTTGATCGAGCGCTGGTTCGGGAGCCCGCTGCCGGGTGATTGGTCTCGTCCCTTCACCCGTCCGAGTCGTTAGGCGAGTGCCTCGAGTTTGGCGGTGAGTTCCTTGAATGGTGGATTGGTCATGGTCGATCCGTCAGGAAATACGACGGTGGGCACCGTTTGGTTGCCGCCATTGTGGTTCTCTACGAAGTGGGCAGCATCCGGGTCGTGCTCGATATCGACTTCAGTGAACGCGATGTTCGCGCGCATCATCTGCGACTTCAGTCGCATGCAGTAGCCGCACCAGACGGTGGTGAACATCAAGACTGCACCCGGTTCGGGAGTCCATCGCGCTTCGTTGCTCATGTCCCGAATCGTAGGGATTGATGGGAGTGCTCGCGAGGTGGCGTGCGATCGCCGATTCGGGTCGGAAACCCGGCATCTGCTTGGCGGCGTCGACTAGGCGGCAACAAGTTCGGCAGCTCCGAACGAGACGCTGAAGCGATCGCACCAGATCGTCACGCTGGTGAGATCCGTGATGTCTGCTTCTGCTGGAATCGGATAGTTCTGGTTTCCCTTATTTCCTTTCAGCGGGCCGAGGTCCAAGTACTCGTCGTCGTCGAAGACGAACCAGCCTTCACGCCCTTCGATGACCGGGGCCGCGGCGAGCCATACCTTCAAGTCGGGACCGTTGTCCGTGTCCAGACCTACGAGGCGAAGAATCCGACTTCCGTCCTCGAGGGTGATGATCCGAGCCTTGCCTGCTGTGGGGTGTTCGTGGGAGATGAACGTGCCCTCCGCGTCAATCACGCGCTCAGGTGTTGGTTCCGGTGTCGGGGAAGGTGTTGTTGTCTCATTTGTTGACGGGGAGTCGGTGATTTCGAGGGATTCGGCAGCCTCTCGGTTGGATGGAGCTGCTCCGTCAGCCTGGGAACTGCTGGTGGCCGATGGCAGTTCTTCGTTGACGGTGACGTCAATGAAGAGCCGCCACGGTTGGAACGCGACGAGGGCCACCACGATTGCACCGATCGTTGCCAACCCGACCGGAACGATGAACACCGGTCGTCGCCACCACGTTGAGCCATTCATGCTCTTCCCTTCGTCGATTGTGGCTATGACGTGGGCCATTTGGTTTTGGTTCCGGTTGCCCGACAGCCTGCAAGTTGGATGACCGGTCATGGGCTCGTGGGGCGGTTAGGGTGGCGATGTGTCGAGCAGGGAACACCGAAGCGGCCATGACCGTCACGTACATCTGTTGGGGATTCCCTTCGACCCGCACCGAATCATCTACGCCACGATCATTTTGATGGTGACGCTCACCGCTGCCGGTGACATCGATATTGACCTCATCCAAGGTCAGGGAATCGGTGATCTAACAGCCGTCGCGCTCTTCCCACTGCTCGCCCTATCCCTCGCGCATAGCTTCTCCGACGCTCTTGACATCCAAATTCGGACGGGCAAGCGGCTCGTGCGCGCCGATCGCCTGGCGCTGCTTCGTGATGCCCTGCAGTACCTAGCGGTGGGAGTCCCCGTCGTGGTCTTCGGTCTGCTTATGTCGCTTGTCGGAGGCAGCATGGCTACCGTCATCGAGGTCTCCAACAATGTGTATGCGCTCACCCTGGTGTTCTGGGGTGCGTACGCAGCGCGGGCCGCCGGGCTAGGGAAGTGGGCCCAGGTTCGGTTCGGTCTCGTTTATGGCCTGCTCGGAATGACCATCGTGATTGTGGAGTACTTCATCGTGCACTGACCCGGTGGTCGGAGGTCCATGACAACATCACCTCATGGACCCGGCCTCTGTTCTTGAAGGTCTTGACGACGAGCAACGAGCAGTCGCCGAGAGTCTCGAAGGGCCACTCATGGTGCTGGCAGGCGCTGGTACCGGCAAGACGAGGGCCATCACCCACCGCATTGCGTACGGCGTGCTGACCGGCGCGCATGATCCGCGGCGCACACTTGCGGTCACCTTCACCAACCGAGCTGCCGGCGAGCTTCGCACTCGACTCCGGAGCCTGGGTGCCGACGGTGTTCAAGCGCGAACGTTCCATGCCGCCGCGCTTCGTCAACTCCGCTACTTCTGGCCCCGCATTTCCGATCGTGCTTTTCCCGATCTCATGCCGAGCAAGGCCGCTTTGGTTGCATCGGCGCTATCGGCCAATGATCTGTCGCCGGACACATCGCTGGTCCGTGACGTCAGCGGAGACATTGAGTGGGCGCGGGTCAACTTCTTGGATCAGCACTCCTTGGCCTCGACGTCCACCACGCGCGCGCTCAGTCTGGAGCCACCGGTCCTGGCACGGGTGTTGGGTGACTATGAGCAAGCGAAATCCGATCGCGGCGTGATCGATTTCGAAGACGTCATGCTGGTTCTCGTCGGTGCGCTCTCCACGGATGACTCAATTGCTCGGGAGGTGCGCACCGCCTATCGGTGGCTGACTGTCGATGAGTATCAGGATGTCAATCCGGTTCAACACACGCTGCTCAAGTTGTGGCTCGGAGATCGTGACGATCTGTGTGTGGTGGGAGACCCGAGCCAGACGATCTATTCCTTCACGGGCGCACGTTCGAGTTATCTCATCGATTTCCCACAAGAGTTCATCGGAGCCACCACCGTCCGACTTGTGCGCTGCTACCGGTGTGCGCCGGAGATTGTCGAACTCGCCAATGGCGTGATCCATGCGGGAACGTCGTCTAGGAACGCCGTGACATTGACATCACAGCGTCCGTCATCCGCCGCTCCCGAGGTCACCGTCTTCGACGACGACGTCTCCGAGGCCTCAGCGGTAGCCGCCAAGATCAAGGCGAGCATCGATTCAGGAGTGCGGCCACGCGACATCGCCGTTCTCTATCGGATCAACGCCCAGCAGGTGGAGATCGAATCCGCACTTGCTCAGGCGGCGATCCCGATGACGCTTCGCGGGTCCGAGCGCTTCTTCGAACGCGGAGAAGTTCGAGAAGCGATTACGCGTCTGCGAGGAGCTGCTCGCGCTGTCGGGGCTGAAGATGCAAGCAGTGCATCGGATGTAGCCCGAGCCGTAGCGGACGTGCTGAGCGCCATGGGGTGGTCAAACGAGCAACCCACCACCACGGGAGCCGTCCGAGAGCGCTGGGAATCACTGGCAGCCATCGTCGAACTCGCACGCGAGAGCGGTGCCGCGGACCTAGCCGCGTTCGTTTCGTTCCTCGATGACCGGGCAGCTGTGCAGTTCGCGCCGGTGGCCGATGGAGTCACGTTGGCGTCGATTCACTCGGCCAAGGGTCTGGAATGGCGTGAGGTATTCCTCATCGGGTGCAGTGACGGGCTCATTCCGTTGCAGCATGCTGAGACCGCTGAGCAACTCGAGGAGGAGCGCCGACTCCTGTACGTAGCCGTCACCCGAGCCGAGCGTGCGCTGCACCTGAGTTGGGCCCGGGCTCGTCAACCGGGGGGTCGCGCCACCCGCCAGATCAGTCGCTTCCTTCTGCGGTTGGCTGCCCTGCCCGGTGTCGATCAGCCGTCGGTGAGGCGCGGTGATGGGGGTAGGGCGGGAAAGAAGAGAACTCGTCGTGGCCCGGCTACGTGTCGAACGTGCGGCAAGGCGCTGGTGACCGCGGGGGAGCGCACTATCGGAAGATGTCAGGTGTGTCCGGCAACGTTCGATGAAGGCTTCCTTGAGGAATTGAAGGACTGGCGCCTCGAACACGCACGAAACCGGAGCGTGCCGGCTTACGTAGTTTTCACCGATGCGACTTTGATCGCCATCGCGGAGCAGTTGCCGACGGACGCTGATTCGCTCAGTGCGATCCCGGGTGTGGGTCCCTCGAAACTGGAGCTTTACGGCGAGGAGATCGTCGACCTGGTCCGCACTCGCACCTAGATGTCGACGCCGCTGGGCCCCACATAGTCCGGCACCCAGCGTTCTATCTCCGCGCGCACGGGAACGGTTGCGTCGAGTTGGCACAGCACCCCGATGCTGCCGAGCCACACGCGATGGATCAGCGCATAGGACGGCGGAAGATTTATCTTCAGGCCCACGGCGAAGTCGGGGTTGCGGACGTCGTTGATCCGGGTGAATTGACCGCGGAGCCATTCCCGGCTGAAGTGGAAGTACTCATGCCGAGCCGGCTCCACGAACGGATCGAGGTAGTTGAGCAACTGCTCGGGGTCGATGTCCACGTGCGGCAGGACGAAGCCCTCGTCGCGAAGCCCGTCGATCACCGACTGTGCGTCCCCTCGCTGAGCGATCCGCAGCAGCGATCCCATAGCGGGTGGGAGGCCGTCGGGTAGAACCGCGACGGCACCGAAGTCGAACACGCACAAACGACCGTCATCGGTCATGCGGAAGTTCCCCGGGTGCGGATCGGCATGCAGGAGGCCGGCGCGCTCCGGGCCGGACAGCAGGAAACGCTCGTACAGCAGGCCGATGCGATCGCGCTCTTCCGGCGTCCCGTGGGCGATGATGTCCGACATTGGTCGTCCGTCCACCCACTCGGAAACCAGAACGTGCGGCGCTGCGGCGAGCACGTGGGGAATCACGTACTCGGGATCGCCTTCGAAGGCCACCGCGAATTGGCGTTGGTACTGGGATTCACCGAGGTAGTCGAGTTCTTCGATCACTCGCTCTTTCAACTCGGCGATGAGCGCCTTGAGGTCCAGACCGGGAACCCAGGATGCGAACAGGCGGCCCATCCGGGCCATCTGGTTGAGGTCGGCGATCAGTGCCTTATCGGCCCCGGGGTACTGCACCTTCACCGCGACGGTGCGTCCGTCGTGCCAGATGGCCTTGTGCACCTGACCGATCGAGGCAGCACCCGCCGGAGTGTCGTTGAATTCCAGGAAGCGATCGCGCCAATCGGCGCCCAGGGAATCGGCGAGGATCGCGTGAATGGTCTCCGCCGGCATTGCCGGAGCCGCGTCCTGCAGTTTGGTGAGGGTCGCGCGATAGGGGCCAGCAACCTCTTCGGGCAGGGCCGCCTCGAAGATGCTCATTGCCTGGCCGAGCTTCATCGCTCCGCCCTTCAGTTCGCCGAGGACGGAGAAGATCTGCTCGGCCGTCCGCTGCTGGATTTCCGCGGTGACCGCCTCGGCCGGTTTCCCCCCGACCTTCTTGCCGAAACCCCACGCCGCTCGTCCCGCGTAGGAAGCCGGCAGGGTCGCGATCCGCACACTGCGGGTCAGAGCGTTCTTGGGGATGTCCGGCATGGCCCCATTGTCACCGAGGACCGGAGATCCTGCGAGCCGCGGTGGATTGGCAGGCTCGATCGCTCCAGCGGCATCCGCATTCCGGGTGTGGTTCGACGGTTGTCTCGCCGACCTGGAAATCGGGTGCGCGGATGAGAAGCCGACGACCCACAGACGTCGTGCAGCCGTCAATCCAGTTGCGCAGCATCGTCACTCCGGCCGTTGCCGCATGGAATGCCAGGAGCGGGTCAGCGTCAATGCTGAACGATCGATGCGCGGCCATCCACTGCGTGAGGACAGAGGGCCACAGGGGGTCGGCGTCGCGGTGGTGGAGGTAGAGGCAGCGCGAGCAAGCTGTTCGTCCAGGAACGATGAGCGGGCCGATGGATGCCCGACCCCGGAAGACCACGATCGGCAGGTGGGGCCGGTCGTGTAACGACGCTGGTGCGAGCGACACAGCAGCCTCAGGGGCGTCGGCGGTGATCGCAGCCATCATCAATGTCACGGTGGCCTGCGATGGTTGAAGGGCGCGGGAGAGCCCACTTGCCTCGAGCACCGTCGCGGTTGTTCGGACCAACGAGGTGTCCCCGGTGATCGCGACCGCATTCGCTTGCCGCGCGGCGATGGCGGTCGCGGGTTGTGGGTGCCAGGCGGACAGTGTCGAAAGACTCGGCCACGTAGCTATCCGATCCTCTGCCGGTAGCCACCAGCACTCACCGACTTCTTCCACGATGCCGCAGGACCGCGCATGGTTCAGCAGTTGATGAGCACGCCTGCTGCCACCGGGACACGATTCGGCAGCGGAGACCCAGGTGCTGTATTCGGGCAAGGTCCGAAGCCACCCCACCTCGTCTGGGGTTATTCGAAGCTGTCGTGGGTCGTCCGCGAACTGAACTACGTTCGCGCCGCGGGAGATGATCGGGAAGTCCACGCGAATACGTGGGCACGCGATTGTTTCGTGGGTCGATAGGGGTTCCATTCCCCGAGGTTCGCGTTGCTGGCTGTGGACAGCGATATGCGATCCACAGGTCTCGTGCGCTAACGACTCGGCGAACTTCCTCAGAAGGGACGACGAATCCTCAGGAACAGAACTCGACTATGACGTCTGCAAGGACGGCCGCGCACGTCACGACGTCGTCTATCGCGACGTATTCGTCGGGAGCGTGAGCCACCCGGGAGTCTCCTGGGCCGTACTGAACCGTCGGAATACCGCCCTTGCCCACGAGGAGCCGAAGATCCGATCCGTAGGGACCGCCATAGGTCTCCGGCGAGGAGTTGGTCGCTCGGAGGTGGGCCTCGCGGACGGTCCTGATGATCGGTGCATCGGGATCGGTGCGTCCGGAGTGGAACTGTCCACCCCACCATTCCACTGTTGCCGGATGGTCGCGTAACCAGGGATCGCCCGCACAGGCCGCCGCTACTGCCGATTCCAGTTGCTCACGCGCGTTCTCGGCGGATTCACCCAGAGCCACACCCAACCGTCCCTCGGCTATGAGTAGGTCCGGAACGGTCGAGGCCCAATCGCCGGCGTGGACCGTGCCGATGGATAAGGGGTAGGCGATGGGCCAACGGTGCATCAACGGGTCCACCTGGGCGTTGCGAGTCTCTTCGAGTTGCATGAGGGCGTTGAGTATTGGAACGAACTTCTCAATCGAGCTCACGCCCTCCGACCGTCTCGATGCATGAATCGCAGCGCCGGGCACGCGAAGCCGGAAGGTTAACGCTCCGCCGTTGGCGGGCACGAGATCCAGATCGGTGGGTTCGGGAACCACGCAGCCGTCGATCCGGCTGGACTCGAGTTGTTCCAAGGCGGCGAACGTCCCGAGTCCGCCGTCCTCCTCGCCGCTGACCGGGCACAGGATGACGTCACCCCGCAGCTGCACACCGGCCTCGCGCACGATCCGGAGCGCTTCCCAAGCGGCAACAAGGCCCGCTTTCATGTCGCAGGCGCCGCGGGCCACGACGCTTGGACGTCCCTCCCTGTCGAGTATCCGGGGGATGAACGGGTCACCGCTCCATGCGGCGAGATCGCCGGGTGGCACGACGTCGGTGTGGCCGTCGATGAGCAGCGTCCGACCACCGCCGGTTCCCGGTAGTCGCGCGATGACTCCTAGCGCCTGATCCCTATCGACCTCCATGCCGGGGAAGTCCGCGGCCTCGGTGATCCTCGCGACGTCGATCTCCCACGAGACCACGTCCAGTCCCTCTTCACTCCAGCGGTCGGCGAGGAGGTGCTGGGCATTGACCTCGGCCGGTGTTCCGCCGAGCGACGGAATAGTCAGCAGGGTGTCTAGATCTGCGAGCAATCGGTCCTTGTTCACTCGTGCGAGCCAGTCCGGTGAATCAGGACTCGAGGTGCTCGTGGGTTGGGTCGTGGGTTCGCTCGTCACGTGCCGAATTGTGCAAGACGGGACCCGCCTCAGGGGCTTGAGGAGAGAATACCGACTTTTTGTCTGATATGTCCGAATATTTCTGGCGGCACGACGGCCGCGCGCCTCTAAGGACGAGCGTGGCTGCCCTAGTGTGATCGCGTGCCCACGGGGCATCAGGTGGCACCTGCCACCGACCGCTACGGCGGTAGATCGGCAAGAGGAGGGCCCCAATGGCCGAGGAATACACCGGTGAGGCGTACTGCGTGAAGTGCAAGGAGAAGCGCGAGTTCACTGGACACGTTGAGGAGAAGAACGGTCGCCGCTTCGCGAAGGGCATCTGCCCCGTGTGCGGCACCAAGGTCACCCGCATTCTGGGCAAGGCCTAGTCCTAGACGCTCGACGGTCGGGGCCGCTGCCTCGTCGTCACCAGATTCTCTGAAAGACCCGGATACCTCCGGCATCACGCCAGAGGTATCCGGGTCTTTCGTCTGCGGTTACCGTGGTCTCATGAGCATGCCCTTTGGCTTTGGTGCCCCCGATTCCGGCGACAACCGCTTCGACATGAACGCTTTTGGTCAGGCGCTGCAGCAGCTTGGTCAGATGATGCAGTCCTCGGGACAGCCCGGCGCTGACGGTCCGATCAACTGGTCCGTCGTTGAAGACGTGGCCCGCAAAGCCATCGTGGCCGAGGGTGATCCGTCGGTAGGCGAGTCCCAGCGCGAAGCGGTCGTTTCCGCGATTTCCCTGGCGGAACTGTGGCTCGACGAGGCGACCGAGTTTCCCGCGTCCGGAGCGGCAGCTCAGGCATGGTCGCGGTCCGATTGGCTGGTTGCCACGGGTCCTGTCTGGAAGACGATCGTCACACCCATTGCGGAACACGTCACAGGTGCGGTGTCGGGTCTCATGCCCAGCGGTCAGGATCTGTCGCAGATGTCGGCCGATGACCTCAACGCGGCACTGCCCGAGCAACTGCGCGGCATGATGCCCGAGGGCGTCCCACCGGAGTTCCTGCAGATGCTGCAACCGATGATGGGAATGGTGCAGCAATTGGGTGCTGCCGCCTTCGCGATGCAGGTCGGGCAGGCCCTCTCGGCCCTGTCCCAACAGGTCCTCTCCGCTTCGGATATCGGCATACCCCTTACCCAGAGTCCGGCCACCGCAATCGTCGCGAACAACGTCACGGCCTTTTCCGAAGGTCTCGAAGTCGCCACTTCGGATGCACTGATGTACGTGGCTCTGCGGGAGGCTGCTCACCAACGGTTGTTCGTCCACGTCCCATGGTTGGCAGCACGAGTGCTCGGCGCGGTCGAGCAGTACGCCCGATACATGCGCGTCGACTCAGAACGACTCTCCGAGGCGATGGGTGAGGTGGATATCTCCAATCCCGAGGCGCTGCAGCAGGTGCTGTCGGGCGGGATGCTCGCTCCAGAAGACACCGTTGAGCAGAAGGCTGCCATCGCCCGACTGGAGACCCTGCTGGCCTGCATCGAAGGCTGGGTCGACGAAGTCGTTCAGCAGGCGGCGGGAGACCGCCTACCCGCCTTGGGTTCGCTCACCGAAGCGATGCGTCGTCGTCGTGCCGCAGGTGGTCCGGCGGAGCGAACGTTCGCGGCACTGGTGGGTATGGAGCTACGCCCGCGGATGATGCGGGAGGCGCACACCGTCTTCGCTGCCATTCGGTCGCAACGTGGAGCCGATGCTCGCGACGCACTGTGGTCGCACCCCGATCTGCTCCCAGGGCCCGAGGATCTCGAGGATCCGCTCGGCTTCGCCCAGGGCAGTGGGGCCGTGCCAGACACCATCGAGGGCCTCGATGGTCTGGGAAGCGTCGACGATCCGTCGGACAACGACGACTCTGCTGAATGAGCCTCCATGCCGATGTGCAATCGGTTTTAGCGAACTATCAACACGACGATGCGCAACAGCGGGAACTCGCCGAGGGCTACCGCCGATTCGTCGCCACCGACCCGGGCACTGTG
This sequence comes from uncultured Actinomycetes bacterium, assembly GCA_913061025.1. Lineage (GTDB taxonomy): Bacteria > Actinomycetota > Actinomycetes > S36-B12 > S36-B12 > S36-B12. Next base: position 21,743 of record CAJXUJ010000005.1, read on the forward strand.
TGGAGGAGTTCGCGGGTAGGCCACATCACGGCTAGTTCGCTCGTTGTCGACGAGTCCGATGGCCGGGTGCTCCTGACACTGCATCCCAAGGTTGGGCGTTGGCTGCAACTAGGCGGACACCTCGAGCCCGAGGACACGACGTTGCTGGAGGCCGCGCTGCGCGAGGTGCGCGAGGAGAGCGGAATCCAGCAGGGGCGCATTCGAATGCTGCCGATTCGGCTGGACCGACACGACGTTCCGTGCGGGAGGGACGACGACGGAAGGGTCCTGGCCAGCGTGCACTGGGATGTTCAGTTCCTTGTGGTGGTTCCCGAGGCCGTGGACCTCGTGATCAGTGACGAAAGCGACGATTTGGCCTGGTTCTCGCGAGCGGATCTTCCCGATGTCGATGCTTCTGTTGCCGCCTTGATTCGAGATGCAGATGGTGCTTTGGGCGAACTGGGCGAGCTCGGCGGCAGCGGCGATCGCGACTGGGTTACCTTCGGGTGAACGAGTTCGCCATCTAACGTTCACGAATTTTCGTCCACAGCCTGGGGGTAACGAGCCCCTCCTGAAATCAGCCGGTTCTTCGACTACTCCTCAGGTTGTGCACAGGCGCGTACACCCCTGATCCACAGGTGTCCTCAGCGTTGCCCCCAGGATTTCCCCAGGGGCGTCCACAGGCTTGTTGCCGAATTCGACTGAAGGGTTTGACTCGGCACTGGACGGATGCCTAGCGTCTGCGCGTCGAAGCCCCCGGGATAACGGGTGGATGCACGCAAGGGGAAGGCGGGCATCCATCATGCGCCCCGGGGGCTTCACGTCTACCGCGCTTCGGGTTTCGCATGTCAGGTCCCGCATGTCAGGTCCCGCATGTCAGGCCGAATCTACGCTCAAGAGAGCCGTAGAAATGCTCGTACGTACCGCTGGCGTAGCATCATTGGGCGCCACTTGAGTTGGCGCTAACCGCCATGAACGGTCAAGATGTCGTGTAGCTGGTCCCTGGAATAGGGGGCGTAAGACGGGGTTGACAGGAAGGACGCATGTCACGTGTCGGCATTGGTGTGGTGGGCGATACCCATCCTGATCACCGCTCTAGCGATTGGCGTCGTTGCGCTGCGCTCTCGGATCGGTGAGCCGAAGAGCGACCCCATGGCTGAGAGAATCCGACTCCGCGAGGCAATGGAGCGGTCCAGCAACAGCACAGCGAACCGGCAACGGCGTCCCCGCGACACCGCTCGCTAGTGACCCGTCGACTTCCCCACGTGCGCGACTGGTGGTCGCGGTTACGCGGTATCAGCCCACGCGCCCGAGTGGCTCTCGTCAGCGCGACGGCCTTGGCGATCCTCGTAACGATCGCGCTCGTTCTGCCTGTTCCGTACGTGAAATTGGCGCCCGGTCCCACCTTCAATGTGATTGGTGAAGAAGGCGACGAACCGTTCCTTTCGATAACCGGCACCACCACCTATCCCGTCACCGGCAACCTGGACATGACAACGGTGCGTGAGTCCGGTGGCCCACGAGGCGGATTGACCTTCGTTGAAGCGATCGGTGCCTGGTTCAGCACTGCCGACGCAGTGGTCCCTCGGGAACTGATCTACCCCGATGACGTCACCGGGGATGAGGTTCGACAGCGGCAGGCGCGCTTGTTCAGCACATCGGAGTCCGACGCTATTGGAGCTGCCCTCGGCTATCTCGACATTCCGGCCACAACCGAAGTCGTCGCCACTGCGGTCTTGGATGACGCGCCTGCAGGCAGCGTGTTCGAGCCTCGTGATGCGATCGTGGCGATTGATGGAATCCCGATCGAGACACCGTCTGACGTCGTCGAGGCTGTGCAAGCGCAGCCCATCGGAACGTCGTTCACCTTCGAGGTTGAGCGTCAAGGTGAGAGAGTCGAATTCGACGTCGAATCTGCTGAGAACCCTGACAATCCCGGCAAGCCTTACCTGGGAGTGACCGTCGGGGTCTACATCACTCCGGACTTCGATATCGACTTCACGTTGCAGGACGTTGGCGGTCCCAGCGCAGGATTGATGTTCGCCACCGGAATCATCGACAAACTCACTCCGGAGGATCTCACCGGCGGCGGGTACGTCGCGGGTACCGGAACTATCAAGCCAGACGGAACCGTGGGTCCGATCGGTGGTATCCGGCAGAAACTCGCAGGAGCCCGGGACGCTGGCGCGGAACTGTTCGTGATGCCGGAGCGCCACTGCGCAGAGGCGCAGGGCCATATTCCCGACGGCCTGCAGGTGGTACCGGTCGCCACCCTCGATGAGGCCATATCGGCGATTCGGTCATGGGTGGCAGGTGAACCCACCGCGGCCTGCCCTGCGCAGGACTGATCACCCAACGTGTCGTAGGTTCGGTATGTGACATTCAACTTCCCCACGGGGGGTACAGGCGCAGAGGCTCCGGAGCGTCGTCGTGGGGGAGTCCTGCTCCCCACCATCGGGGTCCTTGCGGCAATCGTTGTTTCGTTCGTTCTCTTCACCGGCTTTTACACGGACTGGCTGTGGTTCACCTCGGTGGACAAGCCGCAGGTGTACACGATCGCCATCGTGACGCGGGGTCTGCTGTTCCTCGCATTCGGGATCGTGATGGCGCTTGTCGTGCTGGCAGC
>CAJXUJ010000006.1 GCA_913061025.1 uncultured Actinomycetes bacterium
ACCTCGATCATGCGGTTGACCGCATTCACGCCACCGCCGCCAATGCCGACGACCTTGATTACTGCCAAGTAGTTCTGGGGAGCCGCCACAGCTGCCCGTCCTTTCCTCCACGCCGGTGCGAGGGGGCGCACCGACTCGTGCGGTCCCGAGCCAAAGTCTCAACCTTTACTTAAGGCTGAAACATCGTCTGGCCCGAAGCCGGCGGGAGGGTAGGGGGTGTGACCCCTGCGGCGCAAGTGCAACGCAACATGAAATCGCCGGAGTCGGGAAAATTCTTATTTCTTAGGGCCTTTTTCGCCGAATGTGGCCGGAAGGGACGGGGCGCTGACGTCGTAGGACTCCGCTCTCCTCGGCAGGAGGGCCCGGAGAACCTCGGCCTTGAAGTCTGCTTCCTCCGCGTTGCCCCAGCGGACGATTGATTCATTGCCGAGCTCAAGTCGGATGTCATCGGGACTCACCGCTTGAACAACGCGAACTCGCCGCTCAATGTCCTCCGGTAGTGACGTCACGACATCGACGGCCACTTTGACGGCCGGACCCTCTCCCCGGATAACCGGATCGGTGAGCCACAGACCACCGGGCGGGTCGAACACGGCACCTTGCGCATCGACACCGCTTCGGACATCGCCGTTCTCCAGAACCGCGACCGGTGTGCGCTCGGTCACGGCGAGCACGACATCATTCGGCCACGCCCGGCGAACCTCCACGCTGTCCACCCACGGCAACTGCTCAATTCTCGTCTGCGCAGCACCGGTGTTGAGTTGTGCGATCGGAGTCCCGATGCTGATGGATGCCGCGGAGCGGACCTCTTGTCCGCCAACGAGTTCGCCCTCGGGCGTCAGTCCGAGTACTTCGATCCGCTGGACGGCCAGCAACGACGAGAACCAGACCGCCCACACCGCGAAACCCGCGAGCGCAGCAACGAGAAGTACGAATAGGAACTTCAGTCGTCGCTTGCGCTGAGCCTGCGCAATCCACCGATCGGGCACCTGCTTTTGACGCTTTCGACGAAGCGGCCTCCATCGGAAAATCCGACGAACGAGAGATGGTGTTGGTGCGAACTCAGCATCCTTGACACGACTTTGCTCGGAGCGTTGCTCATCGACGACACTCACGCGCGACTCCGCAACAAGTCGATGACTTCATTGCCCAACATTCCGATGTCACCCGCGCCCAGGGTCATGACGATGTCTCCGCTTTCCGCACGGTCCGCGAGGATCGTTGCTACGGATGTCCATGATGGCTCGAAGATCGCATCGCCGGCCGGGAGTGGGACATTCGCGGCGAGGGTTTGACCGCTGGCACCAGGAATCGGGACCTCTCCGGGTGCGAAGACCTCGAGCACGACCGCGACATCCGCAAGACCAAGCGCCTCACCGAATTCTTGGACGAACATCGCGGTGCGGTAGTAGTGATGAGCCTGGAACGCGACGATGAGTCGCCCATCACCCACCACCTCGCGCGCGGCGCGCAGGGTCGCTGCGATCTCGGTCGGGTGGTGGGCGTAATCGTCGAACACCCGCACCCCGTTGACCTCGCCTTTGAAGTCGAAGCGGCGTCGGGTCCCCGAAAAGGTTTCCAGACCCGCCCGGACGTCGGCGTCCGCGAAGCCCAGACCGGTAGCTGCAACATACGCAGCAAGGGCGTTCAAGGCGTTGTGCCGACCGGGAACCTTCAGTGAGATCTTCCCCAGGCGTACGCCCTCGCGTCCGACCGTGTAACTCCATCCGGTGTCGGTTTGCGCGGCATCGATCATCCGAACGGTGGCGTCATCACTCCCCCCGTAGGTTCGGACGTCGATTCCTTCGGCAGCCAATCTATCGGCCATCGACCGGGCACCGGGGTCGTCCGCGCAGGCAACGACGAATCCACCCTGGGACCCGACTTGCCGCCCGAAGTCGTCGAAGGCCGCCTCCAATGAGGCGAAATCCCCCCAGTGATTGAGGTGATCGGGCTCGACATTCGTCACGACACCAACCGATGCCGGGAGAGCAAGGAACGAGCCGTCACTTTCATCTGCCTCAACTACGAAGACATCGCCCGTGCCCAGGTGCGCGTTGGATCCGGATTCATTCAGTTCACTTCCGATGACGAACGACGGATCCGCACCACAGGCCTGCAGTGCAACCGTCAGCATCGAGGTGGTGGTGGTCTTGCCGTGCGTTCCCGAGACCGCGACTCCGGTGAAGCCGGACATCACTGCCGACAATGCTTGTGCTCGGGACATCTGCGGGATAGCCGATTCCTCGGCGTAACGGCGTTCGGGATTCGATTCGGGGATCGCCGTGGAATACACCAGGGTGTCAGCGTCGAAGGCTTGCTCGTGTCCGACGCGGGCATCAATCCCGAGAGCTCGTAGCGCTTGGAGGCGGCGTGACTCTTTGGCGTCGCTTCCGGACACCGGAACTCCCCGAGCAGCCAGGATACGAGCGATTCCGGACATGCCGGCGCCACCGATTCCAACGATGTGCACGCGACCAAGTGCCGATAGATCCGCCGCGTTCATCGTCACCCTTTCTGTCGCTGTCGCGCCACCTCGATAATCCAGTTCGCCATCTCCTGCACGGCGTCGCGGTCACCGAAAGACGCAGCCGCACTCGACATCTGCGTCAGGTCATCCTCATCATGGACCAGCGACGTCACCGTGGACGTGAGCCACTCCGCAGTGAGATCAGCGTCTGCGCATTGGATGCCACCACCGGCCTCGACGATCGGTCTTGAATTGCCCGCCTGCTCACCGTTGCCAACCGGCAGCGGCACGTAAACAGCGGGTAGGCCCACGGCAGCCAGTTCAGCACACGTCATGGCTCCCGACCTGCACACGGCCAGATCGGCTGCCGCGTATGCCAAATCCATCCGCTCGATGTAGGCAACGGGGTGGTAGTACTCGCTGGACGAGGGCAACTCGTTCGCTTTGCCCACCGCATGAAGAACGTGCACACCGGATTCCGCGAACCGAGGCATGGAATCGGCAATGACCTCGTTGAGGTGCCGGGCTCCCTGGCTCCCTCCGAATACGAGGACAACGGGAGCTGATGGAGGCAGCCCCCAGAACTCGCGGGCTTCATCTCGAACAGTGGCTCGATCCAGGTTCGTGATGGTCGGCCGGACGGGTAGGGCAAGTCGGCGGGCGGGCGACAGCGCGCCGGGGTGGACTGTCGCGACGTTGGATGTGAATTTGGCGCCCAGCACGTTTGCGAACCCGGCCTTGGAGTTGGCCTCGTGGATGACAAGCGGTACCCCGCACCTCCACGCTGCGAGGTACCCGGGAATCGCCGCATAGCCACCGAAGCCGACCACGACGTCGGCCCCACTCGCGCGCAGGTGGGATTTGGCTTCCCGGAATCCCTGGACGGTGTGCAGGGGAAAGACCAGCGCGCGCGAATTCAGTTTCCGAGGCAGCGGGTCGGCAGTGGTCATCACCAAAGGAAATCCGCGGGCTGGAACCAGATCACGCTCGAGCCCCCGTTTTCCGCCGATGAACGAGATTCCGATCGTCGGATCAATCCTCTGCAAAGCCTCGGCTGTGGTCAGAGCCGGTTCCACATGCCCGGCGGTTCCTCCCGCGGCGAAAACCACGTGCATCGCGACGTGTCCCTAACGACGCCGCAGGGCCTGCGCCGTGCTTCGGCGTCGCAACGCACGACGTGCCTCGGGTTCTTGTCGCGCGAAGGCCATGAGCATGCCGATTGCGGTCAACGTCGGGATCAGCGACGACCCGCCATAGGACACCAGCGGAAGGGTGACTCCTGCCACGGGCAGCAGGCCGAGCACTCCCCCGATGTTGACGACAGCCTGGACCACGATCCACGAGCCGACCCCGGCAGCGGCGTACCTGACGAAGGGATCATGTGTGTTGCGACTCAACCGGAAAATCGCGAAAGCCAGCGCGGAGAACAACGCCAAAACGGTGAGGGTTCCCAACAGCCCGAGTTCCTCACCGATCACCGGGTAGATGAAGTCGGTGTGCGCCTCGGGAAGGGTCCCCCACTTCTCGCGGCTCGCCCCGAGCCCGACGCCCCAGAAGCCCCCGGTGCCCAATGCGTATTGACCTTGGGTGACCTGCCAACCGAAGCCCAACCGGTCAGAGCCCGGGTCCAACCAGGACAGGATTCGATCCATTCGGTAGGGCGCAGCCAATGACAGCACCCAGACGCCCACGGCGCCGACAGCCGCGAAAGCCGCAAAGATCCGCAGCGGTGCCCCTGCGGCGAAGAGGATGCCGGTGAGAATGGCACCCAGCATCACGGTATTCCCGAAGTCGCCCTCCGCGAGAACCAACACCATCATGACCGCGGCGACGGGAAGCAGCGGGACGAGTAGCCCCTTCCAGGTGTCGAGCCGTCGAGTGCGGCGAGACAACACCTCGGCGCCCCAGACCACCAGGGCCAATTTGGCGATCTCGCTGGGCTGAAAGCGGAACGGACCGAAGATCTCGATCCAGTTGCGCTGTCCGGCCACCTCAACACCGATGATCAGCACGGCAATAAGGAAGCCGAACGCCGCAAGCAGCAAGGGCCACGCGAACGCCCGCCAGAACTGAACGGATGTGCGTGCCGCAAAGAACATGGCGATCACACCCAGCAGCGCGAAGAACGCCTGTCGCTGAGCGAGCGTGTACGGCGAACCGAACACGCGAACGCTCTCGATGCTGGAGGCCGACATCACCATGATCAGGCCCAAGATGAGCAGCAGGAGCGCCGCACCCATCAGCAGGTAATACGCACTCAGCGGGTGCCTGGCGAGCAGCGCGACGGGCGAGTTAGTCAGTTCGCGAGCCAGGCCGGCGCCTGGGCGTTCAGATGTCTCAGGACTCTGGCTACTCATCCGACGTCCACACTTGATACGGCGTCGGCGAAAGCTCGTCCGCGCTCGGTGTAGTCGGTGAACATGTCCCACGACGCGCAGCCCGGGGCGAGCAGCACCGTGTCTCCAGGCTGTGCCATCGTCGAGGCAGCGGCAACGACGTCCGGCATCGCCCTAGTGTCCGTGCGCGAAACCGTGATTACCGGGATATCGGGTGCGTGTCGGCGAAGCGAGGCGTGGATTTCGGCGGCATCAGACCCCAGCAGGACCACTCCACGGAGTCGATCGCGAACCTTCACCACCAACTCGTCGAACTGCTGACCTTTTGCCAGGCCTCCGGCGATCCAGATGACCGAATCGAAAGCCAGCAGCGAAGTCTCCGCCGCGTGGGCATTGGTTGCTTTTGAATCATCGACGTACGTGACGCCAGCCTTGGTCGCGACAGTGGCGATTCGATGTGGTGCCGGCGAGAAAGAACGAAGACCAGCCCGTACCGCCGATGCTTCCACCCCGTAGGAGCGCGCCAGGGCCGCTGCCGCGAGAGCGTTGCTGACGTTGTGCGGTGCGCTCGGCTGAACATCAGCAACGGATGCGAGCTCCTGTGCCGAATTGGCTCGATCCGCAACAAATGCTCGATCAACCAGCAGCCCGTCCACTACTCCGAGCATCGAGATATCGGGGATATCGAGCGTTACCCCGATGGCTCGGCAACCTTCCACAACATCCGCACGCTCGACCATCGCGCGCGTTTCGGGGTCTGCGACCGAATAGACAGCAGCGACCTGTGTGTTGCGATACACCCGCTCCTTGACCCGAACATATTCGTCGAAAGAGCCGAAGTGATCGATGTGATCGTGGGCAATATTCAGGCACGCAGTCGACCACGGACTCGCCGAATAGAGGAAGGGCAGTTGCGGAGCGCCCACTTCGAGGGCAATCACATCCACCGAATCGTGCATGACGACATCCACGAGCGGGTTGCCGATGTTTCCGGCAGCCACCGCACGCGCACCCGAGGCAGTCAGCATCGACTCAAGCATGAGCGTTGCGGTCGTCTTGCCGTTGGTTCCGGTGATACACAGCCACGGCGCATCGTTCGGTGATCGCCGCAACCGCCAGGCCAACTCGAACTCGCCCCAGACTGGAATGCCGTGCGCGAGCGCCGATCCAAGGAGTTCGGACGATGGCCGCAAGCCGGGAGATGCCACAACGAGTTGCGCGTCCGCAGGCACGTGAGCAGCTCCACCGAGGAGTATTCGAGCCCCGAGGGACCCGAGCACCTCGGCTCGTTCGGACTGCGCATCTCCGGCCGATTGATCCACGATGGTGACGTCAGCACCCAACTGCATCAAGACATCGGCGCAGGAATAACCGGCAATTCCCAGACCTACGACCGTGACCGAAAGACCGGACCAATCCGAATCACGATGCAGTCCGGCAACACCCGACGAACTCACGCGCGCACCCACTCGGCATAGAACAGCGTGAGTCCAGCGCCGATGCATAGTCCCTGCACGATCCAGAGTCGAACGACGATCTGGATTTCCGGCCAGCCGATCATCTCGAAGTGGTGGTGGAGCGGCGCCATTCGGAAGACCCGTCTCCCGGTGAGCTTAAAAGATCCGACCTGCAAGATGACGGAGACGGTCGTGATCAAGAACAACCCGGCGATAAAGGGCAGGAGCAGTTCGGTCCTGCTCAAGATCGCAAGGCCGGCGATCCCTCCACCGAGCGCAAGGGATCCGGTATCCCCCATGAATATCCGGGCCGGCGCGGTATTCCACCAGAGGAATCCGAAGCACGCACCCGCGGCAGATGCCGCGACTATTCCGAGGTCGAGGGGGTTTTGCGTGGTGTAGCAGAACTCCGTCACCTCGAAGGCGCAGTTCTGTCCGTATTGCCAAATCGCCAGAAGCACGTAGGCCAAGAAACTCATGACGGACGCGCCGACGGCCAGCCCATCCAGACCATCGGTGAGATTGACGCCATTCGTGGTCGCCGTGATCAAGAACCACACCCACACCAGGAACAGGCCGAGCGGGAGCACCAATGACGTATCTCGCACGAAGGAGACGGCCATCGATGCTGCGGTCTCCCCATCCGCGTTCGGGAACTGGACCGAGAGGTAGGCGAACGCGAAGGCGACGAGAGCCTGACCGATCAGTTTCGTTCGGGCCCGAAGTCCGGTACTTCGTTGCTTGAAGATCTTCAGGTAATCGTCGGCCAGACCCACCAGGCCCAAACCGACCATGAGGAAGAGCACGAGCAGACCCGATGGCGTAACCGGACGCCACGTCAGCAGATGCGTACCGAAGTAGCCGGCCAGAACAGCGATCAGGATCGCCACACCACCCATGGAGGGGGTGCCCCTCTTGGCCTCGTGATCGGGGTAGGCCTCACCCTCGGTGCTCACGCGGATCGCCTGCGCGTGCCCACGCCGGGAGAGGATCTTGATCAAGATCGGCGTTCCGATGAGGGAGACAACCGAAGCGATGGCGAGGGCGATGACAACAAGCCTCATGCGGTCTCCCCCTCTCCTGCCAAGAGGTGTTCGGCAACAACTTCCAGTCCGATGGCCCGCGAGGCCTTGATCAACACCGTGTCCCCCGACTGCAGGTCACGGTCGAGGATCTCGATCGCGCCGGAGGCATCCTCGACCCAGACTGATTCATCAGCCCACGATCCCTCATTGCTCGCGGCCAGATGCATGACCTTGGTTCCGGATCCCACGCATATCAATCGGGAGATGTCCAGGCGCACGACCAGCCTGCCGATCGCATCATGCTCGGGCAACGAGTGGTCACCGAGTTCCCTCATCTCTCCCAAGACCGCCCACGTTCGGCCGCCACCGGCCATAGATCGCAGCGTCTTCAGAGCCGCCCGCATCGAATCCGGGTTGGCGTTGTAGGCATCGTTGATGACGGTCACGCCGTCAGGCGAGGTCCGAACTTCCATCCGCAGGGGGCTACGAGGTCCGGCCGCTTCCAACGCCGAGGCGATGTGAGCGACGGCCACACCACAGGTGTGCGCCACCGCAGCCGCCGCTAGGGCCGCCGAAACGAAGTGTTGGCCGTGCAGGTTCAAGGCAACGCTGACAGCTGGCGCATCACCGACGCGGAGCGAAAACCTTGCTCGACCGGAGGCATCAAGCGACACCGACTCTGCCCGGACATCGGCGGATTCACTCTCGCCGAACAGCGTCACCCGCGCTTTCGTTGCCTCCGCCATTGCGACAACTGCAGGATCGTCGGCGTTCAGAACAGCCGTCGCCTCGGTTGAGAGAGCCTGAACCAATTCGGACTTGGCACGCGCGATCTGCTCTGGGCCGTCCATCATCCCCACGTGAGCAAGCCCGACGTTCAAGACGACTCCGATGTCCGGCTCGGCGATCTCAGCCAAGTACCGGATGTGGCCCACACCCCTCATGCCCATCTCGAGAACCAGATAGTCGGTGGATGCATCAGCTTCCAAGATGGTGAGCGGTAGCCCTACCTCTGTATTGAAGGATCCGCGGGCCGCCACCACATTCCCGGGCAGGACATCTGCGATGAGGTCTTTTGTGGTGGTCTTCCCCGATGAGCCGGTGACCCCGATGACTGTCGCCGTCAAGGCATTCGTGCGGTACCAGTGTGCGATGCGACCGAGAGCGAGAACGGGATCATCGACGACGATGCACGGTACGTCGGACAAGTCTCGGTTCGACAGAACGGCGACCGCCCCGGCACTCACCGCGTCTTGGGCAAAGTCATGACCGTCCACCTTCTCGCCCGCAATCGCTACGAAGACGGCTCCGGGGCCCACGGACCGGGAATCGACGGCAAAGCCGCTTATTGATTCCTCGAGATCGACATCCGTCAGCGGGGGGTTAGCCGAACCGTGGGCTGCCTCGATGACCTGAGCGAGGGTGAGCGTCGTCACGTCACACCCTCCTTCGAGCCCCCGCCGAATCGCCTGCCCACGAAGAATGCCAGCACTTCACGGTCATCGAAGGGAACCAACCCCTCGGCTCGTTCCTGTGTCGCCTCATGCCCCTTACCTAGGAGAAGGACAACGTCACCGGCACGTGCCAGTTCGACGGCCTCGGCAATCGCCTGCCTGCGGGAAGCAATCTCACGAACGTCGGAGCCATCCCGGACTCCGGCTAGAACTCCTGCACGAATCCGTTGCGGATCTTCAGACCGTGGATTGTCATCCGTGATGAAGGTGACGTCGGCGAGTGACGCGGCACGGCCCATGCCAGACCGCTTGTGCGGATCTCGATCGCCACCGGCACCGACGACGACAATCACTCGACCGGACTCTCCGACACGCTGCTCCAGCGCGCCACGTACCACCTGTTCCACGGCATCAGGAGTATGCGCGTAGTCGACGATGAAATCGATACCCCCGAGGTCGGACACCAACTCCATACGTCCCGGCACTCTCGCTCGAGAAACAGCGCCCGCGGCCACATCCAAGGCGACACCCATTGTGTGTGCCGTCACTATCGCCAACGCAGCGTTGGCAAGCGCAAATCCGGCGGAAATCGGCACGTCGAACGCTACGTCCCTCACTCCATGAAGGATCAACTCATTGCCACGGCGGCGAACTGTCCAGTCCGCGTCTTCATTGAATTGATCGTCGGACCCACGCTCGTTCACCGTCGTCCTCACCGTCGTCACGGGGATGGACGCTTCCCGAGCAAGACGCACGCCCCATTCGTCGTCGACAAGAACAACACCGCCGCGAGCACGTTCCGGATCGAATAGTTGCGACTTTGCGGCGAAGTAATCCTCCATATCGCGGTGGTAGTCCAGATGATCGTGGCTCAATCCGGTGAATACGGCAGTGTCGAAGCAGATTCCATCGACCCGGTGCTCACACAAGGCGATGCTTGAGACTTCCATCACCACGGCCTGAGCCCCGGCATCGCGGAAGGTGCGCAGTATCGGGAAAAGATCGGTGGCCTCCGGAGTAGTACGTGCACTCGGAACCGACACCCGGTCACCGAAATGACTACCGAGGGTTCCGATCACACCGCACTGGACACCTTGAGCGTCAAGAGCCGACTGAACCATGTGCGCCACGGTCGTCTTGCCGTTCGTGCCGGTGATGCCGACCATCGAAATCGACTCCTGCGGATGCCCGGCCAGCATCGACGCGACGTTGCTCATCGTGGACCGAGGATCAAAGACCGTGATCACCGGAACGTCCACATCGCCGAGCGCCTCGATGATTTCGCGGCCCTGATCGTCGGTCAGAATTGCGGCGGCTCCTCGGCCCACGGCATCCGAGACGAAACGCGCCCCATGGGTTCGATGACCGGGCAACGCTGCAAAGAGGACACCACTATCGGTCGACGATGACGAGAGCGACACCCCGACGATCTCGATATCCCCGAGTTGTGGGGCAGACGGCCCGACGGCACCACCGATGCTCTCGACCAACTCCGCGAGGCGCATCGGCTATCCGGTCGTCAACGTAAGTTGCGGTGCCTTCTTGCCAGAGGGAGGAATCTGCATAGCTTGCAGAGCATATGTGGTGATTTCCTTGAATACGGGAGCAGCCAACTCACCGCCGCCACGGCCGCGCTTGGGCTGGTGCACGAAGACACCGACGGCCAATCGAGGCGCATCTGCCGGCGCAACGCCGATGAATGACGCGGTGACGTCGCCGGCGTAACAGCGACAATCCGGGTCCACGAACTGTGCTGTTCCCGTCTTGCCGGCAACTCGGTAGCCGGGGATCCGGGCCTGCGGAGCAGTGCCACCTTCACCCGTGACCGCTTCCATCATCGCCATCACCTGACGCGCGGTGTCCTCGCGCACCACACGGTCGCGCTCGGGATCGGGGGTCTCGATGACCGTGCCGTCGGGCTCCACGGTCGCTTTGATAATAGTTGGCTTGACGCGAACTCCGCCGTTGGCGACCGTGGCGAAGACGTTCGTCATCTGCACTGCCGTCACCGAATACCCCTGACCGAAGGCCATAGTCGGGAACGACGTTCCCGACCAGTTCTCCGGCTGAAGCATGAGTCCGGCAGATTCGCCGGGCAGGCCGAGATCGGTCTTCTCATTGATACCGAATCTCTCCATGTACCGCGCCAACTGCTTCTTCGGCATCTTCTCGGCGGCGAGGATCATTCCGATGTTGCTGGACTTGGCGAACGCACCGGTCATCGTCAACCGCAGGGTTCCGTGCTTCCAGTAATCGTTGAACTTCTTACCGGACCGCTCTAACTGACCGGGAATCTTGATCGGAGTCAGCGGGTCCACCGCACCCTCGTTGATCGTCGCAGCCGCGGTGATGACCTTCCCCGTCGACCCGGGCTCGAAGATGTCGGTGATGGCCCGGTTGCGTCGCTCTTCTGGCAGTGACTGCGTGAATCGATTGGGGTCGAAGTCCGGAGCCGTTGCCATCGCGAGGATTTCGCCGGTCTGTACATCCATGACCACAGCCGTGGCACTCGATGCTCCCGACCGTTGCACCACACCCTGAATGGCCTCTTGAGCGACGAACTGAATGTCACGATCGATCGTCAACTGCACGTCGGCACCCGACACCGCCTCAACCGAGGACTGATTCTGTGTAGGAATCACCCGTCCGCCAGGTCCGCGTTCGTAGGTCTGCTGTCCCGGCGTGCCGGTGAGCAACTCGTCGAATGCCGACTCAATGCCACCGCCGCCGGTGCCGTCGGCAGCGACGAAGCCCACGATGTGTGATGCCAGATCTCCCGCAGGATAGATACGTCGCGACGTCTCCTCGCTGAAGATCCCAGGTAGCCGAAGTGCCGCGATTCGTTCCCACGTCTCGGGAGTGACTCCCTTGGCGACGTACATAAACCGCTTGTCGCCGGAGAGTCGATCGGCGAGGACGTCCTGCGGAACTTCCAGGATCGGCGCTAGTTCGACCGCCAGCGCAGCAGGGTCTTCGATCAGCGTTTGGTCGGCAGTGACATCTCGAGCTTCGACGGTCACTGCCAACGGCTGGCCCGAGCGATCCAAAATGCTTCCCCGATAGGCCGGGATCTCGAGAGTACGAAGACGCTGGCTCAAAGCGGCGTCCGCGAGCGCCTCGCCCCGCACCGCCTGCAGGTCGACGAGACGGGTCGCGAAGATCGAAGCAACGATCGCGGTGGCAAGAAGGAGGACCGTGCCCCGCCGGCGGATATTGCCGGGCTGGAAGTCCGAACCACGCCGACCAGAACCACCCGAGCCACCGTCTCCCGATTCGTACGGGGGCTCGACTACGCGCACCGGCCCGCGTGAGCGCAGTGGAGAACGCGTACTCATCGCGCCTCCGTCTCACTCAACTGCGCACCGTCAGCTTCCGGCTGCACCGGCTCCTGCGGAGAAACCAGGATGGCTCCGTCCGTCGTTGCAGTCTCTCGCCTTACTTGACGTTCTTCGTTGCGGCGCGCCTGTTCAGTGGCCTCATCAACCTCGGTGGTAGTTCCCGGCGCGACGAGAACGGCCCCGTCCCCGATCTGGCGCCGCTGCCCTGCCGGGGCTTCATCCCCGGCGACGACAGCTTCGACCGGGAGCGGATCGACCAGGGTGGCCGTGAGAGACCCTGAAACGTTTGCCGTGCGGGTGCGATCACCCGGGGCGGGCTTGGCCTTGCCCCGAACTTTGCCTCCGGGAATGGTCAGGAAAACAGGACGTGTACTCGGCACCATGCCCAGAGCGCGCGCTTTGGATTCCAACACCGGTGGGGCTGCTGCGGCTGCGATCGCCTCGGTCAGCGATGCCTCGGTGCGCGCTAGTTCCCGCTGTTGCGACTGAAGTTCACTTACAACGAAGGCCGTTTGTGCAACGGACGTATTGAGCAGCAGCATGATGATCAACCCGAGCGCTAGGGCGACGGTGACGATGACTGCGAACAAGCCACGGCTGGCTCGCTCGGGTCGAAGTGGTGCCACCAATCGAAGGTGGGGTCGATCGGCGCGGAACTTGCGACCGGCAGCCTTCGTTGCAAACTCAGTGCTCTCTGCGGGTAACTCGATCGGAGTCAGGACTGCACTCATGCGGCAATCCGTTCGATGGCACGCAGACGAACGGACGCAGCGCGAGAGTTGTCACTGATCTCCTCATCGGATGCGAGTTCCGCACCCCGCGTAATCAGCTTGAACGACGGCTTGCTGCTTTCGGGGATCACCGGTAGATCAATGGGCACATCGGCCGAGCAACGCTGGGCGAATTCGGTCTTGACGATCCGATCCTCGAGTGACTGATAGGACATCACCACCATGCGGCCGCCGATGGCAAGGACGTCCAAGGCTGCGGGTATCGCGCGACGTAAGACAGTGAGTTCGGCGTTGACTTCGATGCGCAGAGCCTGGAAGGTCCGCTTGGCCGGGTTGCCCCCGCGTCGACGTGCGGCCGCCGGCACGGCATCTTTGACGATCGAGACGAGCTCGGTCGACGAAGACAGGCGATGAGACTCGCGAGCCCGCACGATCCCTCGAGCGATCCGCGGCGCAAACTTCTCCTCCCCAAACGCGCGAAGGATTCGAATCAGTTCCGCCTCGGAGTAGCTGTTCACGACGTCTGCAGCCGTGAGATCGTCATCGGGATTCATGCGCATGTCCAGCGGTGCCTCAGCGGCATACGAGAAGCCGCGATCACGATCATCGAGTTGCATCGACGAGACCCCGAGGTCGAACAGCACTCCATCGGCATGCGCAATCCCCAAATCGGCGAGCACCTCGGGGATCTCGTCGTAGACCGCGTGCACGAGGCGAATGCGGTTACCCCACTGCGCCAACCGCGCTTGGGAGTGGGCCAACGCCTGGGGGTCGCGATCGATCCCGACGTACTCGATTTCGGGGAAGAGTTCGAGAGCGGCTTGGGCATGACCTCCGAGGCCGAGTGTGGCGTCGACGAGTACGGCTCCCGGCTCAGTGAGTGCCGGTGCCAAGAGGCCGAGCACACGCTCCCGAAGAACGGGGGTGTGATGAGCGGTAGGTGGTGTCACGAGTCGACTTCCCCATCGACCGGGACAGTGAATGTCCCGAGCGCGGACCTACGCCCAGCCAGCCACGACGACGGAGAGCACGTAGAGAACGGTTCCGGTCGCGACGCCGGCGATCATCACCGTGACGCCGGTACGTACCGGGTGGAATACCGAGGCAACTTCGGGAGCCTCGTCGATTACTGCCATGTTCTTCTCCTTGTTCGCGGTCGAGATGAACGAGTTGTGGATTTGAGACCTATCTGGCTTCAGCAGCTCGGTCAGGTCTCCGCCCGCTTTGCGCGTCCTGGCACCGGGGAAGGGGTGCCAGGGGGCGCCCAGCGGGAGGAGGCCTCACCGCCTGCTTCACATCACTCCAGGAATCACCTCCTCGTTGATTCCGGAGAAGTTGTCTTCCTGGCTTTCGAGGTAGCTCTCCCAGGTCGCGGAATCCCAGATCTCCGCCGTGGTTCCGTTACCCACCACGATCACGTCTCGCTCCAGGCCGGCGTACTCGCGAAGGGCCGGAGGCAATGTGATGCGTCCCTGCCGGTCGGGGATCTCGTCGGAGGCCCCGGAGAACAGCACCCGTAGGTAGGCGCGAACACGGGCGTCGGACCGAGAAGCCTCATTCAGGCGCTCGGAATAGGCGGCGAATTCAGCCGCCGGCCACACCACGATCGAGCGGTCCTGGCCCTTGGTGAGCACGAGACCGGCGGCGAGCTGCTCGCGGAACTTGGCCGGGAGAACGAGCCGGCCCTTGTCGTCGAGTCGGGGTGCGTGGGTGCCCAGGAACATCGGCACCCCCTTCCCCTTAGTTCGACAACTCTGACCACTTTGGCCCCTTGGAACCCTCTAGTAACCCCAAGTGGCACCACTCTACTCCACTTTCCTCCACCGTCAACCCTCTAACGCCAATGAGCGCCGATTTCGTTTCCACTCCTCCACCCCTCCACGCATCCCCCAAGCCCCCACCCACACGTCTCGACAACTACCCCACGGCTGCCGCTTCGGCCGGCACACGGCCGGCGCGCAGCGATCCGGGCGCCGAGATGCCGGCTACGCACGTCACACGTGCTTAGAGTTCGTCCGTGCGGAAAACCCGACTAGCCGTGGCAATGGCCACCGGGCTGGTGGCGTCCTTGGCCCTCGCGGCCTGCACGACGGGAACCGATGGAGCAGCAGACCCAGCCGCCTCGAGTTCTGAGCCAACGAGTTCGGCCCGTACGGAAGCAAGCGCAGAGGCCACCCCGAGCGTCTCGGAAACCCCAAGCCCAGATCCGACTGAGACCCCGACGCCGACTCCGACGCCGACTCCGACGCCAACTTCACCTTTGAACGGACTCCCCGAACCCGAGCCGTCACCGGTGTTGGTCGTCAAACTCGACAACACCCGAAACGCCCAGCCACACGCGGGACTGAACAAAGCCGACATCGTCTACATCGAGGAGGTCGAGTACGGCATCACTCGACTCGCGGCGGTATTCGCCTCCAAGGTGCCCAAGCGGATCGGACCGGTGCGGTCTGCTCGCATCACCGATATCGATCTGCTCGCCCAGTACGGCTCCCCCGCCCTTAGCTTCTCCGGTGTTCAGCGCAAGATGTGGCCCGTCATCGCCAAATCGAGCCTCATTGACATCTCGCCCAACAAGGCCGCGTTCGCCTACCAACGCGACTTCAGCCGCCGCGCCCCCTACAACTACTTCCTCAATGGCCGTGAAGGGCTATCGGCAGCACCCGAGGCCTCGCTCGATCGCAACATCGGTCTGCAGTTCGATACGAGCCCACCCCCCGGTGGCCTGGTGGGGCTATCAGCCCGAGTCGAATGGCCAGCATCGTCAGCCGAGTTCACATATGACCAAGCGTCAAGGCTCTACGAGGTGTCGATGAACGGCCAACGAGCGTTGGCCGAAGAGAACGACGAGGGTCAGCGCGCCGCAA
Organism: uncultured Actinomycetes bacterium; assembly: GCA_913061025.1. GTDB lineage: Bacteria > Actinomycetota > Actinomycetes > S36-B12 > S36-B12 > S36-B12. The sequence continues at coordinate 15,679 of CAJXUJ010000006.1, forward strand.
CGGTGGTCATTCAATACGTCGAGCAGAACCCTTCTCGATTCTTCGACAAAGGCGGCGGCAACACCCCCCATGCTGAGACGATCGGTAAGGGTGACGCGGTCATCTTGCGCGACGGACTGATGTACCTGGCGAAGTGGTCACGCCCGGACGCCGAGTCCGGAACAGTGTTTACCGATCAGGCGGGGAACCCTCTGACCTTCAAGCCGGGCCAGCAGTGGATCGTGCTCGCCGACGAGAAGCGTCCAGCCGAACTCTTCCCGAAGCCACCCAAGCAATCGAAGAAGGACAAGGCGGGCAAGCAATCGGAGGAGTAACGCCCCTACCCCTCTGAACTCAGGCAGGCAACCACGCTGCGCTGACCTGCTTCGTCGTAGTGGTATACCGCGAACTGTCCAAAGTCAGCGGCGATCGCGCATCCGTGCTCTACCGGTATCTGCCACACCAACCAACCGGGCTCGCGCCACGTGCCATCCGCGGAAAAGCCGTCAGCTCTCCAGATTTCGAAGCCCGTCTCGCGAAGAACATCGAGCATCCGCTCGTTGGCTGCCTCGTTCTGGGCCCACGTGGGTCGATCGGTTCCCGGGTTGTACGCCGTCATCACCACGGCACTGTGGCCCCGGGTGAGACATTCGAGCGATGGATCGAGCCACTCCTCGTTTGCTGGATCCTGCGCCGCTACGAGTGCCTGTTCGTAGATGCCGAAGAGCACCTCTTTCTCGGTCATCTCCTCATGATGCCAACAACCCCGCTCCTTGACGCACACGACGGCTACGCACAGGCTTAGTAGATGGCATCGACCAATTCACGATGGAGCATCGGCTCACGCAATTCCATCCTGTCCCTCTACTCGGATGGTTCGGCCCTGTCCATTGGCAGCATCGGATCAGTCCTTTCCATTGGCAGCATCGGATCGGCTCTGTCGATTGCATCCATCGGTTCCTTCGCGAGCGCCGCCAGCGCACTGTCGGCCCTGTCTCGCCTATCGATCATGGCCTGGCGATCGAAAGGCGCGGTCATGCAGGCGCGAACCTAAGCGCATGCACTACTGAGCAGAGTGCACGACGGCAAGCCCTGTGACGTAACCCGCGTGCTCCCACAGCCTTACTTCGATGACTCCATCGACCGGGCTGGCAACACTTGCTCGAGGAGATGGGCCCGACAGTTCGACATCGATGATCGGCCACCGCGCCAACGAGCCGCCGAGTCCCGTACCCGCTGCCTTTGCCGCCGCCTCTTTGGCAACAAAAACCGAGACCGACCCCAGTGACACCGTCAGTTCCTGTTCCCCAGGTAGCAGCGCCCGAGACAATCGCGATACATCCCGGTCCTCGCGCTCGACATCCACCCCGACCCTGCCCGGACCCACCGCGCCCATCACCACTCCGCGCGTGTGGGCAATCGACACCCCCCAACTTGATCCGACGATCATCGGAGCACCTTCGCCCGAGGATTCAATGACGACGTCCGTCAGCCCAACGACTTCAGCCGCCTCACGTACGGCGACTCGCCCCAGCGTCCACTCGGCCCATCGTCGCGTCCCGTAGTCAGGCTCGCCCGAGTCGCGCGCAATACCTGAGTTCGCGAACTCTCGCGCGACGCCGCCGGGGTCGAGATCCTCGTACGTCATCGCACGTATGGCGACACCGTCGACCGGGCAAGGCCAATCCGAGCGCGTCACCACCCCGTCAGTATGTCCGGTACCCGCGCTGCGGGGTGACCGGTTGCGTGAAAGACTTCTCTACCCCCAAAAAGGGAGACGGGAGGGCTTCGGTGCCCGGGAGCGTGAAAGACGAACAAACCTTCGTCGATTCCACCCAGCAATTGCTGGACGATCACATCGCGCATCTCCAGTCGCGGATCACCGCCACCACCGAAGCACCAGGGACGGGGACAGGCCAGGACGAACTCGAGCGCGAAGCGCTCCTGGACAACCTGCATCAGCAATTGCACGCGGCCCAAGCCGCCCGGAAACGAGTGTGCTTCGGCAGACTTCGCTTCACGAATGGCGATGACCACCACGTTGGTCGAATTGGAATGCGCGATTCAAACGGTGACGTCGTTCTCTTGGACTGGCGCGCACCCCAGTCCGCGCCCTTCTATCAGGCAACGATCAAGGACCCCATGGGTCTGAAGCAACGACGACGCATCGCAATCAAGTCCGCCGAACACGGACCCCTCGTCACGCACGTCGACGATGAAAGCTTCGACGGCACCGATCCGGTGACCAACGCAGGCGCGGCGTCGATGGAGGCACCCAGGTCGGGCCGCATGGCTGACATCCTTGCCACCATTGCGACTGACCAGGACGCGATCATCCGAAGTCCCCTCGACCAAGTGACGGTGGTGCAGGGTGGACCGGGTACCGGCAAGACCGTTGTTGCCCTCCACCGAGCCGCCTGGTTGCTCTACACACATCGAGAGCGGTTGGCGCGAGATGGTGTTCTCATCGTCGGGCCTAGCAACGTTTTCTTGCACTACATCGATCAGGTTCTCCCGAGTCTGGGAGAGACCGACGTTGTGCTCCTCACTCCAAGTCAGCTTTACCCCGGAGTCCGCACGACCGCGCAGGACAACCAGGACGTTGCCCGAATCAAGGGTGATGAACGCATGTCTCGCGTCATCGCGGCGGCAATAGCCGCTCGTGTTCGCATTCCACGGCACGGCCTTGCCGTCACCACTTCCACCGGTATGCGTATCCACCTGAGCAACAACGACATTGAGCAGTGTTCAAAGGGAATTTCCCGCAGCCGACGTTTCCATGAAGGCCGTGAGCCGTTCCTGCGTCGCGTGCTCCAGCAGGCTGCCCGCAACGTGGCACTCGATACCGGCCACGATCCCGACGATGATGACTATTGCCAAGACCTCGTCGCCTCGATGGTGGAGGACCCGGCCGTTCGTCGAGAGTTCAACCTGATGTGGCTGCCCACCACGCCCGAGAAGGTCGTGCACCGGCTCTTGACGGACGTCTCCACCCTCGCCCAGGCGGCGCAAGGAATTCTGAGCAGCCGAGATCAGGCACTGCTCCTGCGCGATCCAGCAGATCCATGGACAACCGATGATCTCCCGCTACTCGACGAAGCAGCCGATGCGCTCGGCACCTGGACACCACCGGAACATCGATCCGAGGAACCCGCCGACTATCGAGAACTGCAGGCATCCGACGCGTACCTGATCAAGCCCCAACGGTCTCCTGGTCGATCCGGATCACTGGCCGAACGCGCCATCGACGATCGCGAATGGGTATACGGACACGTGATCGTCGACGAGGCTCAAGAATTGAGTGCCATGGCCTGGCGCGCCATTCGTAGGAGGGCTAGCCGCAAGTCGATGACCGTGGTTGGAGATCTCCAACAGTCCTCGCACCCGGCCGGACCTCGATCATGGGAGCAAGCGCTGTCGTGGGCGAGCACTCGCATGCACCTGCACACCTTGACCGTGACCTATCGGATCACCCGCCAGATCGCGACCGCAGCAAGTCAACTGCTCCTTGACGCGGGTGGCGATCCGCCTGCCCTGACCCCGATCCGCGACGGTTCCGATGTGCGCGTGGTCGCCGTCGGGGAAGCAGGTCTCGCCGACTACGCCCGCGCAGCGGGCTCGGCCGACGGCCGCACTGCCGTGATCGCCCCTGATGCGGTCTTGCCCACCCTTCGAGAACTCCTCGCAGGAGAAGACTTCGGCTACGACGACGAAGCACTCGACGCCCCCATCGCCGTGCTCAGCGCACAACAATCCAAGGGCCTCGAATTCGACTGCGTTCTGGTCATCGATCCGACCGAACTAGGGCGTCAACACCCCCGCGGGGCAGACGTCTACGTCGCCGCGACCCGCGCAACCAAGGATCTGCATCTCGTGACGTTGGTGCCCTAGTCAACGTCCGGCGCGTGCGATTCCCGGTGAACCACCACCGGACAGTGCGCATGATTAACGCACGCATTGGCAACCGAACCAATGTGAACATCGGGCATCCCACTGTGACCGTGGGCGCCGACGACCAAGAGTTCGGCGCCGTGCGACGCCATCGTCAGCGCCAGACCGGGCCGCTCCTGAACCAACCGTTCCTCCACCTCGACTCCCGGCACTTGTTCACGCGCCCGAGCGACCGACGCACGGAGCATCTCCGATGCGTCTCGTGCGTAGTCGTTGTCTTCATAGGTGGGGGCCAAGAAGATCGTCCAGGGGACGTCGTATCCGGTGACGGCTACTACCGAGTGGCCTGCCGATTGCGCGAATTGCATTCCCCACACGAGAGCGTCGACGCTCGACGACGAACCATCCACTCCGACAATCACGAATCCCACGACGGAACCTCCCCCACATTGATGTATTACGAGGCTACGAACCTGCGCCTGCCGAAGCAAGGCAGACAGCGAGCAATGATCAATCTCTCGTCGATATGTTCTCGACTTGCTACTTCCGTTACTCGATGCTCCGTTACTCGATACTCCGCGACTCGCGGAGCGCTTCCGTCACGTCACCGGGCAGCTCCAGATCCGTCGCCGAGGCAACACCAAGTTCCTTCATCCGACGCGCTTGGACCATCACCCGACTATCCATAGATCCGACGAAATCGTTGTATCCCTTGACCGCACCCATGAGGCCCTTACGCAAGGTCGAGAGGTGATCGACGGCTTTCTCCAGTCGCATCAGCATCTCGGCGCCAGCAGCCCGAATTTCCTCGGCATTGTCGGCCATCAACTTGCGCTGGTAGCCGAACTGAATGGTGCGGAGCATGCCGAGGATCGTGGTCGGCGTGGCGAGGACGACATTTCGAGAGAACACCTCCTGAAGGAGAAGTCCGTTGCACTCCAGCGCCGATGACAGCAGGGATTCCAACGGCAGGAACATGACCACGAATTCAGGGCTCTTGCTCGACTCCCAATAACGCTTGGACGCTAGTTCCTTGGCTCGGGCGAGGACATCGTCCGCATGCTTGCGCAGGTGCAGGTCGACCTGCTCCTGATCCTCGGCTTTGATGGCCTTCCAATAGGCGTCGAAAGGGAACTTCGCGTCGATGAGAATCTCTCCCCCACCGGGCATGTCGACGACGATGTCCGGCCGGGCGCCGCTCCCATCCGAGACGCGGGTGTCCTGGCGTCGAAAGTGCACCCCCTCGACAAGACCGGAGTGCTCCAGCAACTGCTCGAGTTGCATCTCACCCCACTGACCGCGGGATTGACCGGAACTCATGGCAGCCACGAGTTGTCGAGTCGCCGATTCGAGGGAGGTGTAGTTCCGCTGGACACCGTCGATTTGGGTCCGAAGCTCGGCCGCCGACTTGGCACGCTCGAGCTCGGCCTGGTGGGTGGTGCGCCGCAGACTCTCCAATGCCTCACGGACAGGTTCGAGTCGATCCTCGACAGACTTTGCAGTCGCCTTCTCCCCTTGCAGCGACGCTCGATCGGATTCGAGCACGCGGATCTGTCCACGAGCCTCGATGAGTTCGGCATTGACTCGGGCAATTTCGGCTTCGGCCTCGGCCTGAACAGTGGCGACTTGCCCGGCTACTTCGGCACGGCCCACACGGGTTGCGATCAGCCACCCCAGGCCCAGACCCACAAGCAGGCCGACTACGAGCACAACGGAAACGCCTACCAGCACACCCACATCGGTCACGGAAATTCCCTTCAACGCCGCGCCCTCAGGCTAGCGACGGGCCCTGACATTTCAGGGTGTGACGGGCACTAGCCCCCGGGCGATCCTCAACAACTGGTTGTACGAGAGACCCTGACTGTCGATACGAACATCGGAGGCGAGCGGCCGACCGGCATCGTTGGTCCGGGCAAGCACCACCAAACTCCCGCCGAAACGCGCCACATCGCGCTGCTCGCATCGCCCCGCCCCTGCCGTTTCCGGTCCTTGATCCCGGCAGTCTGCATACACCCGAGCTCGCACGAGACGTTTGGACCCGGGAGCACCCATCCGGATAGATACGGTGCCGACGAGTCCCTGCGAATCGCGATCGACGGGCCGGGCCGCCCAGCGATCGGCGGCGTTCTTCTGTGCGATCGTGAAACTCGGAACCCGCTTGCCGTAGGTGGAGCCGGCAAACGATGCACGCTTTGCCCGTTTGCCGTAGGCGATCACATCAATGGGCCCCTTGCGGCGGAGCCCGGCGGTGTACGTGGGTCGCCACAATGCGACGTCGTCGTCGAGAGCGGTCACCGCTCGTCCGTAGTTGCTGGCGTTCTGGACTACGTCACGCGCAGCATGCGCCGGTTGGGCCAGCCCGATGGCCGAGCCGATCGACAGCGCTATAGCCAGACCAAGAGCCACACTCGAGGCTCCTGTCAACGAGCGACGGACAGCACAAGGTCGCAGCACCGGGTCACTGTACGTCCGGATGCCCAGCGACTACCGCACCCGGGCGGTCTGAGAGGCCCGAGAGCACCACGAACATCGAGTCAGGGTCGCCTTTATCCGCGTTCCGGCCGCGAGTGTCGTGGGAATCGCCACGGAGAACTCTCCGCGCTCGATCGATGCAAAGACCGGGGCACTCCAGGCGCGCTTCCTCGTTGGCGTCGCGTAGCGCACTTCGATGACACCGGTGGCCGTTCCCTCCCCCGCGAGAACAGTGCCGGTGACCCGGACGCCGCCCTTGACCGACGCCGCAGAAAGATTGGCGAAGCGAGATTGGGCCGGGCGCACCCAGAAAGTCAGCGGGTCGAGCGTCACCGACTCCTCGCTAGTCGGGGCGATAGCACGGACCACGGTGGCGAGCCGGTACTCACCGGTGCCATCGGCGGGGCAGACGAACACCTCGTCGAGCACTTGGCCGGAGACTGGATCCCCGGGCAGCACAAGGAAGGTCCCCTCGTTGTCGACCTCACCGATGTCGACCCCACCGACACCAATCTTCGTCACGGTGGTCTCTCCGAGAATCGACGTATCGTCGGCGCGGCCATACGTCGCGAGGATCGGAATGAACAAGCACTCGGCATCGGCGAACTGCCAGTCGTTGTCCATCGCGACCGAGATCTCTACGCCGGTCGCCGAGCCGGGAGGCGTCTGGGTGATGTCCGCC
>CAJXUJ010000007.1 GCA_913061025.1 uncultured Actinomycetes bacterium
TCGAGAAGTCAGACGAGGTCGTCGAGGTCGTCGAGGTCGATGGCGAAGTCATCGAGGTCGAGACCGGAGAAGAGCCGGACCTGAAGAAGGCCGCCACCTTGGAAGCCGAACTCGAGGCGGACCTCGAAGTGGACCTTGCCGAGGTTAAGTCGGAGGAGGGCAAGGAAGAGGGGACCGAAGGAGCAGAGTTCGTCCTGTCGGACGTTGACGACACCGACGAGCCTGTTCAGACGGTGACCGTGGCCGGCGCCACAGCCGATCCGGTCAAGGACTACCTCAAGCAGATCGGCAAGGTCGCTCTGCTCAACGCCGAGCAGGAAGTCGAGCTAGCCAAGCGCATCGAAGCCGGGTTGTTTGCCGAGGAGATGCTTGCTGAGACCAAGAAGCTGGACAAGAAGACCCGTCTGGATCTGGAATGGATCGCGACGGACGGACGACGCGCCAAGAATCACCTGCTTGAGGCCAACCTGCGTCTGGTCGTCTCTTTAGCCAAGCGCTACACCGGTCGCGGCATGCTGTTCTTGGACTTGATTCAGGAAGGCAACCTCGGACTCATCCGAGCGGTCGAGAAGTTCGACTACACCAAGGGTTACAAGTTCTCCACCTACGCCACCTGGTGGATTCGTCAGGCGATCACCCGAGCCATGGCCGATCAGGCACGCACGATCCGTATTCCGGTTCACATGGTCGAAGTCATCAACAAGCTCGCCAGAGTGCAGCGACAGATGCTCCAGGATCTGGGCCGTGAGCCCACTCCGGAGGAGCTGGCGCGCGAGTTGGATATGACCCCGGAGAAGGTGGTCGAGGTCCAGAAGTACGGCCGCGAGCCGATTTCGCTGCACACCCCGCTCGGCGAGGAAGGCGATAGTGAGTTCGGTGACCTGATCGAGGACTCCGAGGCGATCGTGCCCAGTGATGCCGTGTCCTTCACCTTGCTCCAGGAGCAGCTCGAATCGGTGTTGGAAACCCTGTCCGACAGGGAGGCTGGTGTCGTACGGATGCGGTTTGGGCTTACCGATGGACAGCCGAAGACACTCGACGAGATCGGAAAGGTCTACGGGGTGACCCGGGAACGGATTCGGCAGATCGAATCGAAGACCATGTCCAAGTTGCGTCACCCGTCGCGATCCCAGGTGTTGCGCGACTACCTGGACTAGTCGTGCCGTACGTCGATCGGCTCGATAGGGGATCGGTTCGCTGGTTGACGATCAGTGATCCCGCACGCAGAAATGCCCTGAGTGCTGCACTGTTGGAGGAGCTCAGTCAGGCGATCGCCGATGCCCAGGGGGATGGCGTTCGGGTTCTCGTCATTACATCGGCAACCGTCAAGGGTGTCTGGTCTGCCGGGCATGACATCACCGAACTGCCGGGTGGTGACCGTGATCCTCTGACGTGGGACAACCCTCTCGAGGCTGCGCTTCGATCTATTCGCGATGCATCAATCCCGATCATCGCCGCAGTGGACGGAACAGTCTGGGGTGGTGCCAGTGACCTCGTGCTCACCTGCGATCTGGTGGTGGCCGTCCGCACGGCGTCGTTCGCCATAACGCCAGTCAAACTTGGGATTCCCTACAACACCGCGGGAGTGAGTCACTTCGTCAACGCCCTTCCCTTGCACATTGCAAAGGAGATGTTTTTCACGGCTGACCCGATCACCGCTGAACAAGCAGCTCACTTCGGCGTCGTCAACCGCCTGGTGGGTGACACGGAGGAGATGCGATCTGCGGCGACTGCTCTCGCGGAGCGCATAGCCACGATGGCACCCTTGGCGATCAGTGCCATCAAGGCCGAGATGACGGCCCTGACGGAGGCGCGTCCGATGACGAGTGACCGATTCGAGGAACTGAACGCCCTGCGTTCACGGGCGTGGACGTCGCGTGACTACCGAGAAGGTCTCGTGGCTTTCCACGAAAGGCGCCCGGCGGAATTCGACGGGCGCTAGAGCTCCTAGGCGGATTCGGTCTCAGCGGGCGCCGGGTTCTCCGAGAGACGGTGGGTCTCATCGATGATGTGCTCGGCTTTCGGACGCAACGCGTCCTCGTGCCGACTCCAGTGATGACCGCAGAATTGAAGATCCGTGCCACCGGGGAGGACCACGCGCACATATGCCTGAGCGTTGCAGCGATCGCAGCGATCGGTCGCGCTCAGTTCAGGGGCCGTAAGCGTCGTGGTCATGGCACCTCCTGCCGTTAGTCCAGGCTCCGGTGAGCCGGTGCGCTAAGTGTTACATGGTTACGGCTCCGGGGCCCGAATTCCACACCTGAATTCGCCGGTGGCGTAACCCCGAGCCGCTTGTGCGCTTGTTCCCGTTGGGTGTTGCTACGGGCGCGAGCCGTTGCCGGGGTCTTGGAGGGCCGGGCGCTAGCGTTCGCTCGATGGCCACAACCAAGCAGTCCGGATACTCCGCTCGTGATCTTGCAGTTCTCGAGGGTCTGGACGCGGTCCGCAAACGCCCCGGTATGTACATCGGTAGTAACGATGGCCGCGGACTCATGCATTGTCTGTGGGAGATCTTCGACAACTCGGTCGACGAAGCACTGGCCGGGCACTGCAGCGCCATCGAGGTGGTGCTCGAATCGGGAGGATCGGTACTCGTCTCGGACAACGGTCGGGGCATTCCGGTAGACAAGGAACCCAAGACGAAACTGTCCGGCGTTGAACTCGTTCTGACGAAGTTGCACGCCGGCGGGAAGTTCGGCGGCGGCTCCTACACGGCATCCGGCGGACTCCACGGTGTGGGTGCATCCGTTGTCAATGCGCTGAGCGCTCGACTCGATGTCGAGGTGGACCGCGGGGGCAAGACGCACGGGATGTCGTTCCGTAGGGGCGTCCCCGGCTATTTCGATGCCGAGGGTCCCGATGCGGCGTTCCAACGCAAGGGCGGCTTGGAGATCGTCGGGAAGGCCCCGCGTACTCGTACGGGAACGCGGGTGCGCTGGTGGGCTGATCCGCAGGTCTTCACCAAGGATGCTGACTACGACAGAACAGCGCTGAGGGAACGTGCGGTGCAGAGCAGCTTCCTAGTCCCGGGCCTGAAGATCACCTTGCGCGATGAGCGGGATCCAGGTGATGTCTGGGAGGAAGTTCTCCAACACAAGGGCGGAATCAACGAATACGTCGAATATCTGTCCAGGGGCGAGAAGGTCTGTTCGGTTATCCGACTTCACGGCTCCGGTCACTTCCACGAGACGGTTCCGATCCTCGATGACAAGGGTCACATGACGTCGCAGGAAGTGGAGCGGGATCTCGGTGTGGATATCGCCCTCCAGTGGGACGGTGGGTACGACACCGAGTTGCGGAGTTTCGTCAACGTCATCGCCACTCCCAAAGGTGGCACCCACGTTGCCGGCTTCGAGCGGGCGCTGGTGAAGGTCGTCAATGAGCAACTCAAGAAGACCAGGGTCTTGAAGGCTTCTGAGGGTGCCATCGTCAAGGAAGACGCCCTCGAGGGCCTCACGGCCGTCGTGACGGTCCGCTTGGCCGAGCCGCAGTTCGAAGGCCAGACCAAGGAAGTCCTGGGCACGCCGGCCGTCAGTCGCATCGTGGGGAACGTGGTCTCCAAGGAACTCTCCGCCTGGTTCACGAAGCCGCCTCGCGGGGAGAAAGCCGCTACCAAGGCGGTTCTCGACAAGATCGCCGGGGCTATGCGAACGCGAGTGGCTGCGCGCGCCCACCGCGATACCCAACGCCGAAAGTCGGCACTAGAAACTTCCACGCTCCCGGCGAAACTCGTGGATTGTCGACGAAGTGACGCCGAGGGCACCGAACTGTTCATCGTCGAGGGAGATAGCGCCCTGGGAACCGCCAAGACCGCTCGCGACGCGGACTTTCAGGCGCTCCTCCCGATTCGCGGAAAGATCCTGAACGTTCAGAAAGCCTCTCTCGCGGACATGTTGAAGAACGCCGAGTGCGCATCGATCATTCAAGTAATCGGTGGTGGATCCGGCCGCAGCTTCGATATCGACCAGGTCCGGTACGAAAAGATCATCCTGATGACCGACGCGGACGTCGATGGTGCGCACATTCGCTGCCTGCTCCTTACTCTCATCCATCGATATCTGCCAGGCTTGCTGGAACAGGGCAAGGTATTCGCCGCAGTTCCACCGCTGCACCGGATCGAGATCGCGGGCAAGGGTGGCAAGGCCTCGGAAGTGGTGTACTCCTACAGCGACGCCGAAATGCGGGCCATCGTTAAGGACGCAACCGCCAAGGGGAGGCGGGTGAAGGATCCTGTACAGCGCTACAAAGGTCTCGGCGAGATGGACGCGGGTCAACTACGGGAGACGACCATGGACCCGGCCCGTCGAACCCTGCGCAGAATGACGGTGGGAGATGGATCGGTATCCAGCGATGTCTTCGATCTGTTGATGGGAGAGCACGTGGCTCCGCGTCGCGATTTCATCGTCGCCGGTGCACGCGAACTGGATCGAACGCGCATCGACACCTGACCACTTGGCGATTGCAGCGCCATCGCTATTCAAGCAAAGGAACCTGAATGCTCCACGACACCAGTAGGCCATTTCCGGTGGAGGACTTTGCCGACGTGCTTGAGTCGAATGCCGCGTTCGCTCAATCTTTCGTCGACCAGGGGCTTACGGGCCGTGCGGCTAAAGGTCTTGCCATCATCACCTGCATGGATTCACGTATCGATCCACTCTCGATCGTGGGCATGCAGGCCGGTGACGTAAAGATCCTCCGCAACGCAGGAGCTCGGGTCACCGAAGACGTCCTGCGAACCCTTGTCCTGGCTACACATCTGCTGGGCGTGGAGCGCGTACTCGTTATGCCGCACACGGACTGCCGAATGGCCAGCGCGGAGGAGGACGCCGTTCACGAGGCGATCTACGAGGCATCGGGAATTGATGCTCGCTCTTTGGAGATCAGAACGTCGATGGACCAACTCGGTGCGTTGGCATCGGACATCACCCGGATTCGTACATTCCCCTTCCTGCCTGCGGATCTTGCGGTTGCCGGAGCCATTTACGACGTGCGGACGGGGCAACTCACTACTGTTGACCTGTGAAGTCTCGGGTAGCCGTCGTCGGCTCAGGTCCCTCTGGAATGTACGCGGCAGACGCGCTCACCGACCATGAGATCGAGGTCGACGTCTTCGATCGTCTCCCCACCCCGTTCGGACTCGTCCGATACGGCGTTGCTCCCGATCACGTCAGCATTCGGTCAGTCCGCGACACCCTGGACAAGGTTTGGGACAAACCCGGAATTCGTTTCCTAGGCAATGTCGAGGTGGGTCGAGACATCTCCATCGAAGAACTACGTCGGTCGTACAACGCCGTTGTGCTGACCTATGGCGCGGCGGCCGACCGCCGACTCGGTATTGAGGGTGAAGATCTACCAGGAAGCGTTGCGGCTACCGACTTCGTGGCTTGGTACACCGGCCACCCGGACTACCGCGGACCCGACTTCTCCCGGCTGCTGCACAACACCCGTCGTGTCGCCGTCATCGGCGTGGGGAATGTGGCGGTCGATGTGGTTCGCGTTCTGAGTAAGTCCGAATCGGAACTATCCGAAACAGATATGCCCGACCACGTTCTTGAGGCATTGCGCGACGCACCGATCGAACATGTCACCCTGTTGGGAAGGCGAGGCCCCGTTCAGGCGTCGTTCACCACTAAGGAACTCAAGGAGCTTGGTGAACTTGCCGAGGCCGACGTTCATGTTCGCCAAGACGAGTTGGAACTCGATCCGTGGAGCCAAGAGCAGTTGGCCAACAACAAAGTGGCACAGCGCAATGTCGCGGTACTCAATGAGTGGCTCGAGCGGGATTCGCGAACGGACACCCACCGCGCTATCGATCTCCGGTTCTTTGTTCGGCCGGAATCAATTGGTGGTGCGACACATGTCGATTCCATCACCGTCGAACGCACCGAACTCGATGCTGATGGACGGCTGTCCGGTCGGGGTGAATTCGAGCGACTCGACGTCGATCTTGTCGTGCGCAGCGTCGGGTACCGGGGGGAGGCGATGCCCGGAGTGCCGTTCGATCCAACCAGTAACGTGATTCCCAACATCGATGGGCGGGTAACCGACGGTGGAGATGTTGTTCCCGGCCTGTACGTAGCTGGCTGGATCAAGCGAGGGCCGACCGGAATCATCGGGACCAACAAGAAGTGCGCAGTCGGCACCGTTACGTCACTCCTAGAGGACCTGCCTTCGCTGCCGGATCCCGTGGAGACAACGGACCTCGCCCAGGTGCTGAGTGACCGAGGAGTCCAAACGGTGTCGGTCGACGGTTGGCGTGCGATCGATGCTCGCGAGCGCGATCGGGGTCACGAGCGAGGACGCCCCCGTCAGACGATTGCTGCGCGCGAGGAACTCATGGAAATTGCCGGCACTACTCCCGCCACTTGATGCCACAACCCATCGCCGGCTTCCCGCCGGTGAAGGCCTCTCCTTCGCAGGCGGCGTCGATCGCGGCCGTGAGATGGGCGCCATCAACAGGTTGGGGTTGGCGTGGGCGTGCGTCGTCCATGGCTCCCCGATAGACCAGCATTCCCGTGGCATCAAAGACGAAAAAGTCTGGCGTACACACGGCCCCAAATCTCCGCGCGACGTTCTGACTCGAATCGACAAGATAGGGAAACGACCACCCGGCGCGAGCTGCTTGTTCCCGTAGTCCCGGCACGTCATCCTCGGGATAGGCACCGACATCGTTGCTGCAGATGGCGACGAAACCGGCACGCGTTTCTCGTGCGGCGATGGACCCGAGTTCTGACTCCACGGACTGCACGTAGGGACAGTGATTGCACGCGAATACGACGACCACCGGGCGCCCTTGGGCAAACGTTCCAAGCGAGACCGCGTTGCCATCGAGATCCGGAAGAGTGACGTCGGGAAGGTGCGTTATCTCGGTGCTGCTGGATTCAACGGCCACTGCCGCCTCCTAGAACTGGGGTCTTGTTTGGGTCACGTGTTTGGGTCTCATGTTCGGGTCAGGCGATTGTGCTCACCTGACGGGCAGTCCACACGGTACGCGGTTTCGGTTCCGCGCCGCACGAAGCAGCGGACGTGACAGTGTGAGAGGTACAGATGACCTCAAAGCTCCCATTCGCCGGTGTCTGCACGATGACGACGACTGTGTTCTCGGAGTCATCGGTCGGTTCCACCCGTGGGGAAACCCGCGTGGCTACGTCCCACGGTAACTCCAGGCGGGTACGGATAGCTGCGTCAGCGACCTGCTCCGGCGGCGACAGGTAACTTGCACCTCGTAGGTAGGCAGCCGCAGGCTCACCTTGACGGCCGTACCGAGCATCCCGATCGAGACGTCCGTACACACGACCCGACGGCAGGAACAAACTCGTGGCGGCGTAGCGGTGACCGCCTAGGTGGCTGCATTCCCAGGGCTCGGCTCCCAGCGCTTTGCGTGATTGAAGATGCGCTCTCCCTTCGGTTGCACAGCAAACGTCGCGTTTGCCATGTGTGCAGACGAACTCTTGTGACGACGTCATCGTTTGCTCCAAGCGCGGAAGGATTCCACGGCCGATAGCAGGAAAGTCCAACTCGAGGATGTCGCGAATGTCGTCCAGAACACCGAATGTCCCCGATCCGCCTGATGGATCGGGAGCCGCGATCCAGATGTGTCGGAGTGTGGAGTCGTCACGATGTCGACGGTCGTCGCTGCGGGCGAGAATGGAGCGGACTCCGTGCTCTTCCAGGGCAGAGGACAGGACAGATCTGACGTCCTCGGGGAAACGGGAATCGGCGATCGCGTCTTTGCCCCAGGGGCCGGGATGCTCGATTACCAGCCAGGCCCGTGCACGTGGCGCCGTTCCGGACATCGGTTCCCCGGTCAGCCTTGCAACGGCCGAGCAGGAGTCCGCGGGGGTGCTCATTGCACCGGGTGCCCACCGAAGGAGGCCAGGGGTGCCGGGGGTGGGTTGCCGGTTCCGTCTCGCTTGTCCGACGGTGCGGGGAGATCCACGGGCCTGCCCGAGGCTGTGCAGGCCCGAATCGGTCCCGGTCCCACCCAGGCGAGGGTGATGACATCCTCACCGGATCGGAATTTGTGGCAGCGAACACCCTGGGTTGCCCGGCCCTTCGGCGGATACAGGTCCAACGGGGTTATCTTCAGCGACCCGAGTTCGGTGCCGGGAAGCGCCCGCGAATCGCCGGAAACGGTGGCCAACATCGGGGCGTGCTGATCGGAGTTGGTTTCGGTGATGACGGTGAAGAAGATCGCCCGTGCGCCGTCGCCTAGCTTCACTCCGGCCATTCCGGTCGCCGAGGTGCCTTGCACCCGGACGGCGGTCGCCGGGAAGATCAACAGGTTGCCCACCGAGGTGACGAACACCATTTGGGCGCTCTCAGCAGCAGCCTCGGGAACGTAAATGGCACCGACCAGTTCGTCGTCAGCATCGAGGCCGATGATCGAGATTTGTCGAGAACGTGCGCTGGGGGCCGGGACCACCACTCGCTTGACGACCCCTTGACGAGTGCCCAGTGCCACAGTTGCGGAGCCGTCCATTGGGGTCAATCCAAGGACGCGTTCACCGGACTCCAAATCTACGAAAGCCCCAAGCGGTGCACCGGCTGCGAGGGAGGGAATACCGGCCACGCTCGGCAGGGACGGCAGGTCGACCACGTCTACTGCGATGACTCGACCGGTTGACGTCACCGCACCCACGACGCCACGGGTGGTGGCAGGGCACGAGGCTGTCAAGACGTCGTGGGCCGATCGTCCGACGGCATCGTCTGCCGCATCCACACCGGCCGCTCCGAGGCTGGGAGTGCGGGCAATCAGGCCCGTGCTCGACATCAGAACGACGCAGGGCTCGTCGGGGACTTCCAAGGACGAACCGCCCCCTGTCTGTGCGGCGCTTGCCTTGCCGGATGCCTTGGCAGACGTCGCGACCACCGACTGCGCACCCTCAAGCAACGTTGTTCGCCGGGGTGTGGCCAACGACGCACTGACCTCGGCAAGTTCCTCGCCTACTAACGCCCGAAGGGCAGCCTCGTCCGAGAGGATTACTTCCAGATCCTCAATGGTCGACCGGAGTTCATCGGCTTCGGTCTCGAGTTCGATTCTGCTGAACTTAGTGAGCCGCCGTAGTGGCATGTCGAGGATGTAGGTGGCCTGGACGTCCGACAGATCGAAGACGGCCATCAGCCTCTCCTTGGCGGCTTGTGCGTTCTCACTCGCGCGGATCAATTCGATGACTTCATCGATGTCGATAATCGCTACCAGGAGGCCGTCCACCAGATGCAGACGCTCTGCTGCCCGACGCTTGCGATATTCGCTGCGGCGACGGACCACATCGAGTCGGTGATCAACGAATTGCTGGAGCAATTCTCGTAGTCCGAGTGTTTGCGGTTGTCCGTCGACGAGGGCCACGGCATTGATGGTGATGCTGTCTTCCAGTGGCGTCATCCGGTAGAGCTGTTCCAGCATCGCCTCGGGAGCAATCCCACTCTTGAGCTCGATGATGAGCCGGAGGCCGGACTCTCCGTCAGTGAGGTCGACCACGTCAGAAATTCCGGTGAGTTTCTTGGCCTGGACGAGATCCTTGATCCGCTCAATGACCCGCTCCGGGCCAACCCCTGCGGGCAACGATGTGACGATGATTCCGCGGCGCCGCGGCGTCACGTTCTCGATGGATGTCGTGGCACGTAGGCGGAAGGAACCGCGGCCGGTCGTATACGCATCACGAATTCCGTCGAGCCCGATGATCTCCCCGCCACCAGGGAAATCCGGTCCCGGAACGAACGCCATCAAGGCGGTGACATCGGCCTCGGGGTGGGTGATGAGGTGCCGAGCCGCGGCGACGACCTCCCCGAGGTTGTGCGGCACCAGGTTCGTTGCCATGCCGACGGCGATGCCGCTAGCCCCATTGACCAGCAGGTTGGGGAAGGCGGCGGGAAGGACGAGGGGCTCTTGCTCGCGGCCGTCGTAGTTCGGCGCGAAATCGACCACGTCCTCGTCCAGGCCCGTCGTCAGATCGAGCGCGGGGGCGGCAAGCCGCGCCTCGGTGTAACGCATCGCCGCCGGGCCGTCATCGGGCGAGCCGAAGTTTCCGTGGCCGTCAATTAATGGAAGTCGCAGGGTAAACGGCTGTGCAAGTCGGACGAGTGCGTCATAGATGGCCGAATCACCATGCGGGTGCAGCCGACCCATGACCTCGCCCACCACACGGGCGCTCTTGACGTGTCCGCGATCAGGTCGCAGTCCCATCTGGGCCATCTGGAAGAGGATGCGTCGTTGGACCGGTTTTAAACCGTCACGGGCATCGGGGAGTGCGCGAGAGTAAATGACCGAGTATGCGTACTCGAGGAACGACGAACTCATCTCGTCGCCCACATCGATGTCGAGGATGCGCCCACCCGTGGAGGAGCGCGGCGTACGCGTCGATGAAGACTTCTTGGTGGACTTTCGGGTGGGCTTGCCCGTGGGCTTTTCCGACACGGATCTACCGACCCTTCTTCATCGTCACGGCAGGACTGTAGGGGAGTGGTCCAGCACCCATGTGCGCCACCGCGCGGGCAGCAGTGTTGGTCCCGTGACGCAGTGCACCGATTACCGAGTCCGGGTCATGTAAGGCCCAGACCGCGAGGAAGCCGGCGACAAACGCGTCGCCCGCACCGGTGGTGTCAACAACGGTGGCCGGCTTCGCAGGTTCATGGACGAGCGTCTGCTGCTGGGTCGCGTAGGCGCCGTTCGCACCATCCTTGACCACCACGATTCCATCGAAACCGCTGTTGTCCTGAAAGGTCTCGATCACCGCCTCGGACGAGTCATCCGACGCTGCCGCTGTGCCTGCCAGCGCAGCAAGTTCGGCACGGTTCGCAAAGAAGACATTGCATCCGGCTAGTAGTTCCAGCAACGACTCCTGCTGACGCGAGTCCAAGATGAGGGCGGACGTGTCCATACTCACCGTCCAGCCTCGTTGGCGTGCACTCCTGATGGCAACAGCCGCGCACTCGGGCACCCGGGCGACCAAGTATCCGGAGAGATGTACGTGGCCTGCGTGTCCGGTTACCGACTCCTGCGCGATCTCATCGGCGACTTCATGGGCGATCGCATCAAGGGCCTGCTGCACGTGTCCGGGGGTCAGCTGCAGATTGGCGCTCGGGTCGGGGAACATTGTTCGGTCGCCGTCCGGTGTAACGGCGATGAAGCACTGTCCCGTCGGATCGGATACATGCTCGAACCAACACCGAACGTTCGCTACACCCATTTCCTTTTCCACGAATACAGCGGCGTCGTCGCTGCCCACCGCGGCGACAAGATGAACGGACGACGGTGCCGACGTCGGTTGCGTGACGCTGGAAAGCCAGGCGGCGGTGTTAGCGGCCTGACCGCCCATGAGTCGGGTGGCGTGCGTGGGGTTGTCCCGACCGATGGTCAACGGGGCCGTCAACGGAGCGAGGTGGTCGACCATGACGTCACCTATGACGATGAAAGGGCCCGGTGACTGGTTTGTTGGGCCGTCCGCGGTGGTGTGTTGGGTCACAATGCGAGACCTAGTGCGGGGCGAGCGACCGAGCCGAGGCAATCTGTGCCGCCAGTCCGGCGTTGGCGATCACCAGCGCGGTGTTTGCCTCCAGGCTTGCTCCGTGCGTTGAGCGGTGGAAATGATCGAGCAGGAACGGGGTTACGTCCTTGCCGGCGATTCCTCGACTCTCAGCCAAGCGCAAACCATCGGACAGCGTCGCATCGTGCAGATCCTGGTCGAGTTCTTGCTCTGCCGAGATTGGGTTAGCCACGATGAGTGCGCTCTGTAAATCCAGTGCCGCTCGAGCAGCCATGATGTCGGCGACCTCGCCGGGATCGGATACCTGCCAGTCCAGCGCGTGGCCGGAGTCTGCAAGGTAGAAGCCAGGGAAACGTTCTGTTCGGTATCCCACCACGGAAATGTTCAGCGTCTCCATTCGCTCGAGCGTTGCCCCGACGTCAAGGATGGACTTCACGCCGGAGCACACGACCGTGACCCGGGTGGAACCCAAAGTGCTCAGGTCCGCGGACTCATCCCACGAATCGCGAGCCTGACGATGAACCCCACCCAAGCCGCCTGTGGCGAACACTTCGATCCCTGCGTGGCCGGCGATCACGCTGGTGGCCGCGACCGTGGTCGCCGCACTTCCCGAGCGGGCCATCACGACGGGAAGATCCCGAACGCTGGCCTTGACGATGTCGTCACGGTTGGCAACTTCGACCAGTTCCTCATCGGTCAGACCCACGTGAACGCGCCCGTCAAGGACGGCAATCGTGGCAGCTGTGGCTCCTCGTGAGGCCACGATGGCCTCGATCTCACGTGCCACCCGGAGATTTTCAGGCCGCGGTAACCCGTGACTGATGATCGTGGACTCCAAGGCCACGACCGGGGAACCCGATGCAAGGGCCTCGGAAACGTCAGGATGGACGACGATGCGAGAGTTGGGGTCACTGGGCACCCGGTGACACTACCGGGGCCTGGCAGGATGAACCCATGAGCCAATCCGGGCCCGGCGTGGCGTTGCGTCAGGACATCCAGCGCAGTGGTTACTACCCCGAGATAGTGGCCGAGGCCCTTGATACAGCCCTCGGTGGCGAGGAGACGCGCAGTTACGTCGTCCACCACGAGGCGACCTTTGACCGTGATGAACTCAGACGCCACGTCACGGTCCTCGTGCTGACCTCGACCCGGCTGATCGTGTGTCACGTAGATGAGCACACCGCGGACGAGGCATCGACACCGTCGGCCTACGCCACCGCCTCGACCGAGGCCGTTCGACTGGAACGCGTGGACTCGGTGGTGGTCACCCGTGTCGTCACGAACCCGGCCCAGCACCGACCCGGTGGGCCTACGGCCGAGGTGGTGCTGACCATCGGTTGGGGCGCTGTGAGTCGGATAGATCTTGAACCTGCCGGATGTCAGGATCCGAGCTGCGAGGCCGATCACGGCTACACCGGAACGGCCACAAACGACGACCTCTCGGTCCGGGTGTCAGAAGCCGCGGACGGTTCCGACGTCGTTGCCCAGGTGCTCGACTTCGCCGCGGCCTTGTCCGAGGCGACAGCCGGTGGCCACCACTCATGAAGCATCGCCCGGATCTCGGGCTGCAAGACGTACTGACGTCGGCTGCTGGAGCGCTCGGCGCACCCGGGTTTACCGACATCATGGGAATCGGATCGTCGTCGTTGGTTGTCGTGTGTCTTATCGACGGACTAGCCGCCACCGCGATTGAGGGCCACCCGGATCTCTTTCCACACCTGGCCTCGGCCGGAGGTGGATCTATCGAAGCGCCGTTCCCCACTACCACGGCAACCGGGCTGGTGACCCTGGGAACCGGTCTTCTGCCCGGACAACACGGCATCGTGGGGGCCGCATTTCGATTGCCGGAAACCGAGGAAATCCTCAGTCCGCTCAGGTGGGGGAGTAGCCCGTCGCCCATTGCCGTGCAACCGGAGCCGACGGTCTTCGAACGCGTGCAGGAGGCCGGTGTGACGGCGGTATGCGTCGGGCCCCGGCAATATGCCAACTCCGGGCTGACCCGCGCGGCTTTTCGTGGCTCGGATTATCACGATGCCGAATCCATCGGCGATCGAGTTCGGGTGATCGCCGATCTCGACGGTATGGCCAAAAGGTCACCTGTATTGGCGTACGCGTACTGGCCCGCCTTGGATCGCGCCGGGCATGAGTTCGGAATCGACAGTGCCCAGTGGCGTGATGCTGCCACAGATGTCGACCGTCTGATCGCGGAAATGAGAGCGACCATCGGATCGCACGGGTCGCTCATCGTTACCGCTGACCATGGAATGGTGGACACCCAGCAGCGGATCTGGATCGACGATGTCCCAGATCTCCAGGCTGACGTAAATACGATCGCCGGCGAACCTCGGATGCGCCACCTCTATACCGATGAGCCGGACGCCGTGATAGTTCGGTGGTCTCGCCAGTTGGGTACCAACGTCACACTCATGACGAGAACCGAAGCGATCGGCGAGGGTATCTTCGGTCCAGTGGACACTTTTCTGGCAGAACGCATCGGCGATGTGATCGCCATGCCGTCGCCCGGTGTCATCTTGGCGAGTAGACGATTCGATGATCTTGTGTCACGCCTCCCGGGTCAACACGGGGGACTGACGGACGATGAACGCCGGATTCCGGGCCTGCTCGTGTGAATCGAATCTGTTCGATAACGGTCTGAGCGAAGTCATACGGCACTGGATCGCGAATCGATCTATGGCAGCATGCGCTCGTGGCCGAGCTCGTTTTCTACGCAGGCACCATGGACTGTGGGAAGAGCACGCTGGCTCTCCAGACGGATCACAATCACAGTTCTCGTGGCCGTGCCGGAATCGTTTTCACCCGCCTGGATCGAGCAGGTTCGTCGAAGTTATCGAGCCGGTTGGGTTTGTCGGTACCTGCAGTCGAGGTCGGCGATGATTTCGACTTTCGTCGATACGTGGTTGATCGGCTCAGTGGGGGCACCCGGATCGACTACCTGATCTGTGATGAGGTCCAGTTCTACACGGAAGCGCAGATCGAGCAACTAGCCCGGTTGGTCGATGAACTCGCGGTCGACGTCTACGCCTTCGGAATCCTGACCGACTTTCGAACCAAGCTCTTCCCTGGGTCGAGTCGACTCGTCGAGCTCGCCGATCGCATGCAGATCCTCCAGGTGGAAGCGCTGTGTTGGTGCGGCACGCGGGCCATCCATAACGCCCGCACCGTGGATGGGGTCATGACGACCGAAGGCGACCAAGTCGTGGTCGGGGACGTCGCGTCAGCAGGTTCCGCGGGGGACGCTTCTACAGGTGTGATTGCGTACGAGGTTCTGTGCAGGCGGCACTACCGAGCAGGCTTGACGGCTAAGAGTGCGGGTGTGGAGCACATATCGCGACAACCCTTGCCGTTCGCGGAGTAGCAGCGCGGAAGACTGCGATCAGCTGCTACTCGGAGTCGCGGGTAGCGCCGAAAAGAATTTCATCCCAACTGGGAACGCTGGCCCGACCCTTTTTACCCTTGGATCGCTTGGTGCGACGCGGAGCGGTGGCGGATTCCTCGATAAGAGCCTGTTGCTCTTGCTCAGCCGGAGGTGGTTCCGGGTTGACACCTTCGACGGGCGCTGCTTCGGGCGCGGGTTCGCTTGATTGGGCGGCCGGATCCGATGTGATTGAGACAAGCCTTGGGCGAGCTGAGGGCTCCGATGACTCGGAGTCCTCGGTTTGCTCGTGAACAACCTCTTCCTCAACCGCAACGGTGTCTTGTGGCACTTCAGTCGGACCCGCGCCCATGAGCGCACGGGCCGACGCATCCTGCGGATGCACAGTCCGCCCGACCATTTCGAAAACCCAAGTACCGACACTGCCGCCGTCGTGGAAAGCGGTGACGACCCAGCGTCCATCTTCGGTTCGATACGAATCCCACGTCACCGCATCGGATTCCGGGTCCACGGACAGGCGTGCGCAGACTGACTCGTGCAGGGTTGACCCACCCCGGGAGCGCGAGATCTCGACGCCACGGGCCTGCTCGGCGATGTAAGCACGCTCTCCGAGCGGAGGTTCGGCGTACCGGGTCACCTTGTCCAGCGGCCAGCCGGTTTCCGACGCAACGACCTCAGGCGACGCGCCAGCGCGCACGCGTGCCTGAATCTCACGTGGACTTAGCGGTTGCAGGACGAACCTCCCCATCTCGACCGGAGAAACCTACCGCGTTCCCGACGAAATGGCCGGTACCTGGGTCATCTGGAGTCTCAGGGTGCGTCTTGATCCGGTCCTAGGTCTGGATTAGCGGGTCGCGAGGCAGGCGTCGGCGGCAACAAGCTCGGATGCGGACCCGGAATCGGATCGTCGTTCAGTGGGATGGCGTCGAGTGGGTCGGCGTCGAGTGGAACTGAATCGCCCCCCGACTCTGACGCGCTTGGCCGATAGGCAACCGTCAACGTTCGGGCACGGCTCCAGACCGCCGAGGCAGCAACGACGGCACCCAGCAGTCCAAGCGCCAATCCGAAGCGAATACCCAGGGAATCGACGAGCACTCCTCCCAATGCCGATCCCGTTGCGAATCCCGCCGCAAGCCCGGAATTGGTCCAGGTCAGACCTTCCGTGACGTGACGAGGCGGTACGAGCGCACTCGCGAGGGTGAATAGGCCGATGAGTGTGGGTGCAACGCAGAAGCCGGCCAGGGCGGCAACGATCGTCAAGGTCGCGTTATTGGGTACCACGGGCATGGTGATCATGACCAGCACGAGGGTCGCGGCAGCCGCTTGCGTGTGCTGGACAACCGTGCCGGGCCACATTCGGATTCCATAGAGGATGCCGCCGACCATGGAGGTTGCGGCGAATGCCGCCAGCACCACCCCGGCGAAGGTTCCCTCGCCCTGATCGGAGGTGAATGCGACCACTCCAACGTCGAGCGAGCCGAACAGAGTCCCTAAGCCAAGGGCGGAGAGGACCACGGGGCGCAGGCCAGGTGTCCTCAGGACCGCAGTCAAGGACATCGATTGGTCGCTGAGCGCATGGATGGGCGGAGTAGTACGCCGCGCGAAGGAAAGCCACAGTGAACCGATCCCGACCAGGGCGGCCGCTATCCACAGTGGGGTAGCGAACCCGTAGGAGAAAGCAACATACGTCGTGAGGAGAGGGCCCAACGTGAAGATAACTTCGTCCAGAATCCCCTCCCAGGCGAAACCAACCCGGGCGATGGCCGAACCATGCGGCAGAGCTGCCCATCGGGCGCGAACAAACGAGCCGATTGCAGGGGATGTGGCGCCGGCCGCCATGACCAAGATCACCTGAAAGACCGGCGACCACCGCAGGACGATGGAGGCCGTGAAGATGGCCAGTAGGCCACTATGGGCGAAAGCAAGAACCCGAAGCACCCGAGTCTGACCCGTAGCGTCTGCCCACCGGCTGGTCACGATGCTGACGAGGGCCGCGGTCAGCGCGAAGAGTGCACTGAGCAGACCGGCGTAGGCGTACGAGCCGGTCTGATTACTCACGAGCAGAACCGTGGCTAGCGCGATCATGGCTACCGGGAGGCGTGCCACGAATCCCGCTGACGTGAAGGTGCGCGCGCCCGGCGCTGTGAGTGCGACGCGAAAACCGGTCGCGCCGTGGCTGGCCATAAGCCGGCAGGCTAGCGTGCTCTCTCTTACTGCTTTACTGACAGCACTTCACCAACAGCGGGCACGCGTGCGCCACGCTCTGCACGAGTAGAAGGAACATATGGCTACTGCGCCGGACGCTTCTGTGAGGACGCTTCCCGAGATCCTGGATCTGCACCCCCTCGCCGACCTCGCCTGGCGGGCCGCCACCGAAGCGGGAACGTTTCTGTTGACGCAGCGTCCAGACGACCTTTCTGTCGAAACCAAATCCACCCCGACCGATGTCGTCACCAGCATGGATAAGGCAGCCGAGCACCTGCTGCACGAACGGCTGCTCGGTGAGCGGCCGGGTGATGGTCTACTCGGCGAGGAAGGCACGGACCGCGTTTCCCAGACCGGGATTCGTTGGGTGGTTGATCCGCTTGACGGGACGGTGAACTACCTCTACCGGATTCCGCTGTGGGGCGTGTCCGTGGCGGCGGAAGACGATGACGTCGGCGGGGGAGTTGTCGGCGTCATCGTGACACCGGAAACGGGTGAAGGCTTCATCGGTATCCGCGGCCGAGGCGCATGGCGAATCGTGGGTGATGTGGGTGAGCGGCTTTCGGTTCGAGACTGTGCGTCTCTTGACCAGGCGATGGTGGCAACCGGTTTCGGTTACTCGGCCGCGAGGCGCCTGTCTCAGGCCGAAGTCCTACAAACCTTGATCACGCAGGTTCGGGATATTCGTCGAACCGGATGTGCAGTGGTGGACTTCACGTGGCTCGCGGTCGGTCGCACCGACGCGTATTACGAACGTGGCCTCAATCCGTGGGACGTTGCGGCCGGTCTGATCGTTGCCCAGGAAGCGGGCGCCACCATCGTGGACTTCGGCGATGCCCACAACGGGGGTAACTTCCTGGTCGCCGTTCCAGGTATCGCGGATCAGATGCGTGAGGCCTTGACCGCTGCAGGCTTCGACAACCAGGTCGACTAAAGAAGCGTTAGTCGAGACGGCGCAAGTCCGCGTTGTACCAGTGCGTGTTGTGGACGTAGGTCGCCACGCTCTCGGTGAAGGCTCCTTCCTCGATGACACCTTCGGTAACGCGAGCAGGAACGCCGAGCGCCCGGGCATGGGCCGGGATCGTGGTTCCGGGGGAGACAACCGCTCCAGCGCCGACGAGTGCATGGGGACCCACCCGCACGGAGTGCAGGAGCACCGACCCCGAGCCCACGAGTGAGTCATCCTCGACCGTGCACCCCTCGAGGTGTGCGTTGTGGCCGACAACGCATCGGTTACCCACGGTGGTGTCTAGGTCCGCCGTGCAGTGGATGACCGTGCCGTCCTGGATCGACGTCTGCGACCCGACGATCACGGCACCGTGATCTCCGCGGAGAACGGCGGTCGGCCAGATGGATGATTCAGCTCCGATCTCCACATCTCCGATGATGACCGCATCAGGATGGACGAACGCGGACGGGTGGATCCGGGGCACCTTGTCCCCGAGCGCGTAGATGGCCATGGCGTCATTGTCACGCTTTCAGCGAACGCACGCGACATGCGGTGGGGTCTAGGGCGCGGATGGATCGGGCGTAGGGCACAATCTGCGCGCAAGAGCCACGATGAAGGAGGGCATTAGGCCATGGCCACCGACTACGACGCGCCTCGCAAGACCGACGAGGAACTCGCCGAGGACAGCCTCGAGGAGTTGAAAGCGCGACGTGCGGAGAAGACTGCTTCTGCCGTGGACGCCGACGAGGCCGAACTAGCAGAGAACCTCGAACTGCCCGGAGCCGATCTCTCCGATGAGAACCTCACCGTGCGCGTTGTGCCCAAGAAGTCCGATGAGTTCACGTGCATGTCGTGCTTCCTGGTCCACCACAGGAGCCAACTTGATCATGAGGGCAAGTCTGGTCCCATTTGCAAGGACTGCGCCTGATCCAGCCCGACCCCAAGGTGCCGTGACGGAGGCTCGAACTCCGTCTGGCTGTGAAACCGGCTCTATAAGTAACGTGCCACGGCTCTGTAGGCCACCGCTTCGATCACCGCGGCCGTCGCTCCGCTAACGGCCGCCCATGCGATCACCGTGCCGAGCGACACATTGCGATCGGTATTCGACGGTGCCTCGCCTCCGGTGATGGATTCATACGCACTCGCCAAGACCTTGCGTGCGACAAAGGTGGCTCCGAATGCGACAACTGGAGCCACCATGGTGACAACAGGCGTCTTCGAGTCGTGGTCAGCGGAGTCAGTGTGCTCGTCTGTCATGGGTCAACTGTGTCGTACCCGGGGGAACCTCGCACGCAGGGTTCCGAAAATAGGTGCCGATACTCCTCGTGGCTAGCCGCGAAGCCGGTCCCAGGCTTGCTGGAGTCGTTCCGGATCCCGGCTCCCAATAACCCAGGAGGAGTGTGGGTCACGTTCGTCGGTCAGCTCAATAACCAAGGCTCGTGCCGGGATCCATGGAGGCTGCAGAACAAAGCCGGTGTCGCCCACTTCCTGATCAAGACCGCGGCGAATATTGGCAAGGTCGAGATCTCGGACCACCCGGCTTTCGTGGGCGGACTCGTAGGGAAGCAAGGCGCGCCCGGCGTGCAGACCACGTTCGTCGAGCATGACTACTGGTGATGCGCGCCACAGGGCGATTCCCGACAGTAGAAGAAGACCAAGGGCAACGATCCATCCGACCGCGGATCCCAACGCTGCGCCATAGGCAATGGCGATCATCGCAATGAATGCCGCAACCACAAGAACCCAACCGGGCCCGGGTAACAGCCGCTCGCGGTAGCCGGCAACCGCCGCTGGAGTCTCCTCTTGGGTGGAGGGATTGCTGGTCATCGGTCACCAGTATCCGGCATCGATGTCACTCCTGAAGATCGGCCAACGGCTCGGAGTCCAGCCGGGAGCAGTAATGTCCGCAGGGATGTCGCAGACGGAGAGCTACCCACCCAGCGGTGTGGTGATGCCGCCGCGTGCCGAGAGCAGTCCGGCCCCCGGGTCGACCATCCCCAGTCACTTTCGATGGTGTTACGGGTGTGGCATCGACCACCCCTCAGGTCTTCACATGCAACTGAGCGCGGGGGACGGTCTCACCACCTCGGGTTCGTTCTTGGTGACCGATATGCACCAAGGAGCCCCGGGACTAGCGCACGGGGGGCTCCTCACGACGGCGATGGATGAGGTCCTCGGTTCGCTCAATTGGCTGCTCGGGAAGCCCGCCGTGACCGCACACCTGGAGTGCGACTTCCGACGCCCCGTACCCGTCGGGACCGAATTGGCAATGCGCGCGCGGGTAGATGGCGCCCTCGGTCGACGCGTTTACATGTCCGCCGAAGCGCTCATCGATGAGCGCGTCGCCGTCACGGCCCGTGCGGTGTTCGTACAGGTGCCGATTGAGCACTTCGTATCCCACGGGAGCCCCGAACACGTTCAACAGGCCATCGTCGATCGCGACCGTGGCGGTCCGGCATTTGGACGCACGGATATTCAGGTGAATCCGTGATGGCGGTTCGTGTCTTGCTCCACCAGCTTGATGCTGATCTTCCGGCTCCGAGTCAAGGAAGTCCCGGCGATGCTGGCTGGGACCTTCGTGCTCGAAACGGCGCTGTAATCGATCCCGGGGAACGTGTATTGATCCCCACGGGTATCGCCATCGCGCTACCTCCTGGCTTCGTCGCTCTGGTTCATCCGCGCAGTGGTCTGGCGTGGAAGAACGGGCTGACACTGGTGAATGCACCGGGAACCGTGGACGCTGGCTATCGAGGCGAGATCAGCGTCATCGCGATGAACGCCGATCCGCGCGCTCCCATCACCATCGCGCGCGGCGATCGCATCGCTCAGTTGGTGGTCCAACGTGTGGAGGATGTCGAGTGGGTACCGGTCGAGTTTCTGCCCAGCAGCGAGCGCAGTGACGGTGGCTTCGGCTCGAGCGGTGTCCACTAGGGCCGTAGGCGGTACAGGTAGTCATCGATCGCTACGGGTAGCGTGGTGACCTCTGCGGAATGAAGGAGTGAGCGTGGGTCTATTCGGTCGTCGGGGCGCCAAGGATTCGCCCGTCGAAGACGCCGTTGACGTTGATGAGGGTGCGTCGGCGGGTCTAGGCGACGATTCTGAGGGACCCGACTCTGAGGCACCCGGTTCCGAAAATCCGTCCGCGCTCTCCCATCGCCCGGACGGTCCGTGGGATATCGACGAAGACTATCCGAATGAGCCTCGAGTAGACCTCGGAGCCATCCGGCTGCCTCAGCGAGAGGATGTCCGAATCCAGGTTCAGGCAGACCCCTCGAGTGGCAATGTCGCGCAATTGAGTTTGGTCACCGGCCAGTCCGCTGTTCAGATCCAGCCCTACGCGGCTCCGCGCACGGCGGGCATGTGGGAGGACATCCGAGGCGAAATTCGATCCTCGATCAACAAGTCGGGTGGCCTGGTCGAAGAGACACAAGGGGAGTTCGGGGTTGAACTGCACGCCCAGGTCAAGGCTCAGGACGGCTCGACCCAGCCGGCTCGATTCTGTGGCATCGATGGGCCTCGGTGGTTCGTGCGCCTCGTCTTCCTCGGCCAGGCGGCACGAGACCGCCAGGCGGCGCAAGCTCTGGAGGCAGCCGTTCGTGGGATGGTGATTGTCCGTGGCAACGAAGCGATGCCGATGGGTAACGCCATTCCCATGCGGGTGCCGCAGAATCAGTCCGACGATCAAGGGGTAACGCCCGATGCCGGTAAGGCACCGGAGCGCACCACCATCACGTTGCCAGAACGTGGACCGGAGATCACCGAGACGCGATGATGGCGAGCAATGAGGTAACCCATGAAAGTGCATCGACAGGGAACGTTGGCCTGCTCGGACGCACGTGGAGACGGTTGACGGAGTCCACTGACGAACGTCTCGTTCGAGAGTCTGCGGAAGACCACGCCCGGCGTCATCCAGGTGAAGTGGTCTCGCGGATCGACGCCTGCACTGCCGGAGAGGAAGTAACACTCGCCGGCCACGTCGCTAACCTCACGAATCGTCCCGAGGGCAATGCTCCCGCCTTGGAAATAGAACTTACCGACGGCACCGGTCGCATATTTGTTGTGTGGCTTGGACGCCGACGCATTCCCGGGATCCACGAGGGACGTCGGATGGTGATCCACGGCAGGCTCAACTGCGTTGCCGACCACCCGACGGTCTATAACCCCCGCTACGAACTGCTCCCGGACTGATAGCCGATGGATCGGAGTATGTCGGAGCATCCTGACC
>CAJXUJ010000008.1 GCA_913061025.1 uncultured Actinomycetes bacterium
GGCCGCTCCTACATCACGCGTACGCCAGAGGCCGCCTTTCAGCAGGCACAAATCATCGTCGATGAAGTAAGCCGACTGAACTTCGAACTTGCGTTGCCGGCAGGGGTCCGTTTTGAGTCCGAAGATGCCACCTATCCCGTGCCCTCGGGAGTCTTGACTTCCTGGCGACCGCTGACCACCGGTGCGGTCATCCGTACGAACGAACTCTCTGCGGCCATCGAGGGGTTGTGGCCTGCAACAACCGGGTTCGAGGCGTGGCTTGGGTCCTGTGCGGATGCGGACCCGCGACTCTACGACAGTTTGCCGACACCGTTCGACCTCGTCGGAGGTCGAACGGTGAACGTGCCGGTCGCTGCGGCCAAAGTGACAGCAACCGGATTGCGGCCAGAGATGCCGCTGGAAGTTGTGTACACCGGTGAAGACCCGGAATGCACGGGGCTGATCCTCGATGCGGGGATCGCTGATGATGACGGGCGAGTGAATGCGCTCGTCCCGTTCGGCTCGTGGGAGTTCGCTGCCGGTGATCAGGTTCAGTCTCTCGAGGGGCCGCTCGGCTCCACCCCCAATCCAGTTGACCTAGTCTTCGAGTTCGCCGACCCCGAGGCCGAACCAGATCAACCCGGAACCGAACCGCAGCAGCAGGCACCCGAGGCACCCGGGGTGACCCCGTGATCCGCCCGCGCCAGAGAGCCCGTGATGATTCCGGCTTCACGATGGTCGAAACGATCGTTGCTCTGGGAGTGTTCTCGGTCCTCGCCGTCATAAGTGGTGCGGCGATGTTGTCGATCATGTCGGGGATCCGTTCGGTGTCCACCGGGACCGAGTTGCAGGTTGAGTCGGCGAACGCAGCTGTGTGGGTTTCCCGCCTATTGCGGTACGCCGCCACTCCACCGGGTACGGAAACCGCCTTTACCTCGGCACGTGGGGACGCATTGACGTTCACCACCTGGGCCGGGGCCGGTAGCGAGCCGGATGTGCCCTATCGAGCACGCGTTGCGATCGTGCCGTCTGCGGATGGAACTCAGCAGTTGATTTCCGACGTCGCCCCTGGGTCATTGCAGGACGGCTCGTGGGTGTGGGCCGGGGACTGGACCGGGGTGACCGTTCCTCCGGGGGCTAATCGACGCGTCTTGCTCGAGGTCCCCGGCGATGCGGCGAGTCCTGCGCAATTCAGCTTGTGGGCATGTCAACCGAGCGAGGGATGCGCCGATACGGCCCGCAATGTGACACCCATCAATGCGTCACCAGTGAGCCTGGCCGACGGTGAGCGACTCTTCGCGGTGGATGTCACGCTGGGAAACACCGCTGATCCTCGTGTGGCACTTACGCAGCGCGTCAGTTTGGTGAACCTGCGATGAGGTTCCCCCGTCCAGCCACCGACGAGCAAGGCGCAGCCATGATTTTCGTGTTGCTGTGGAGTGTGGTGCTCGTTGGGTTAGTGATCGCGGTGACGCAGGTGGCGGTGAGCCAGATTCGTCCATCGGACGACAGTGAGAAGTCGTATGCCGCGTTGGCTGCTGCGGAAGCTGGCATCGAGGACTACTTGGTTCGACTCGAGCAGCCCGGATATGAGTTCACCGTGGATGCAGCCAATCCGGCGTTTACAACGTTCGTTCCGGTACCCGGTGGCAACACACTGGCCGAATACACGTACTCGGTCGACGCGAGTCGAGTACGGGCAACGGGTGAGTTGCGCGTCTTCTCCACCGGGCGCGTAGGAGATATAGAACGAACGGTCGAGACTGTCCTAAGCCGCCGTTCCACTCTCGATTACGTGTATCTCAGTGACATTGAGACCCCTGCACCGGATGTCCCGGGTGCCTATTCGACACGTACCGGTTCGGGGGGAACAAGCTCCACCACGGGACGCGAACTCGCAGAGCGGCTATGCACTCGGCGCTGGTACGAATCGGGACCGGTTAGCCCAGGATCTGGTGTCGGAAACCAACGCAACCTGAACTTCTGTCAATGGGCAGGAATCTATTCCTCGGAGCGAATTAGCGGCCGGATCCATACCAACGACGTATGGCGTTTGCAGAACACCGATTTGACGGGCAGTATCGATGCAGGTGCGATCTCGTCGTCGTGTCGAAGTGTCGAGGAGGGCCTACTCCCAGGGGAGCCGGGATGCCCAGCCGACCGTCGCTACCTCACTACGAGCGAGTCAAGACTCAACTCCAACAGCATCGACGCTGCCGGCTGGAGTAGCCGAACGTCGTTCCAGGGGGATTCTTTTCGGCCGACGGACACCTTTGATCAAACCGGCCGCAATCCTCGCTATGAACCGATCCTGCAATTGCCTACGACGTCGCTGGCTGCCGCGGAGCTCAAGGCGCGCGCCGGAGAAAGTGGCTGCATCTTCACCGGCCCGACACGGCTTCGTTTCGACGAAGTGGCCGGGCGAGGCGTCGTCTACGTCACGAGCCCCGATACCAAACTCACCGGCCCGGGATGTGGCAGCGGGTATGAAGATGTCAGCATTCCGCACACGACGCGCACTTTGTACTTGGACGAGTTCGAAGACCTGATCCTCTATGTCCAGGATGTGCCCGCACCTGGCGTCGACGATCCCAACAACGCTTTCGATACTTCGAATGCATGGATGCCGGGAAGTGAACCGACATGTCAACAGAAGGTGTCACGGCCATCCCCTTCTGGAAATATCTATCCCTTCGTGGTCCCCTCCGACAGTGGTGAAGCCGTGGGCTTCGCGAGCACCGGCCAACCGCAAGGGTTCCCCTCCTACTATGCCGACCCCTCCAACCCTTGGTACGGAAACAATTGCTCGCGAGGCGACGCCTATGTCCAAGGGAACGTCAAGGGACGCGTCACGATCGCAACAGACAACAACATTGTTTTGACCAGTTCGCTGCGTGATTCCACGGCAGTCCTGAGCGGCGAGAATCGTGGAAAGCCTGCTGAGTCATCGAACACGGTCATCGGACTTGTTTCGGGGGAGTTCACATACTTGTATCGCCCCACCACTTACGACCCTTATGCCGGGCGTGGCACTAACGCTTATCCCTGGGTCCGAGATTGGCGCCGGAGCAACGCTGATAACCCGATTCTCAACGTCGCGATCCTCGCGGTAGATGGATGCTTTGGTGCTCAAGATCCGTATTACGCTGCTCGATCCGGTAACAGCTCTAGTCGCAATGGCGACATTTATCTGTGGGGATCCCTTTCCCAGAAATACCGCTGCATCGTGGGCTACACCGGCGGTTACTCAAAGTCCTACCGCTACGACGAGCGGCTGGCCTTCCTAAGCCCGCCCTTCTTCTCATCGGTGTTCTCCGAGCCGTGGCGGACCCGACGCACAGGTGAAGTCAGCCCGCAGCGCCAGACCGTAGGAACGGGTTCGTACCCGGTCACACTGGCGTCCGGTGACCGCATTACCGACGCACAGGTCGTGGCCGGCGACGCACGTGTCAGCACGGATGAGGCGGGCTTGAACGTGACTGCTGACAGCCCAGGCCAGGTTGTTGTGCGTTACCGCGTCACGACTCCGAGCAACGTGCTCGAGCGGCGCATGGTCGTCCGGGTCGACTGATTAGCATGCGGCGAACAGGAGTGACGAGAGGGCGTGCAGTGAACGGAATCGAGGCTGTTGCCGTGCTCTCCACAGCCGCCGCCCGTTACGCCAGGACGGGAGACGAACTAGCCACCCTCAGTTGCCTGTGGTGGGCCGACCTTCGCGTTATCGAGCGGACTATGTACGACTCTTGGCCGGATGCCACTCGACAGGAGTGGTTTGTGTTGTGGTCGGAGATCGTCGAGGCGATGGATGATGAAGCAGCCTCTAGTGAGTTGGACGATCACAACACAACACTCGCCACAGTTATCGCTCGCCGTCGTGGGACCGCGACCGAAGTACTCGCCCGTCATGGCATCGAAATGGACGCTCAGGGGTTCGCTGATGTGAGCGTGGCCCTGCAGCTTCGCGTCCCGACACAGGATCAGCTCGCGGCTGAGGTGCACAGACGGCTGGGTGGCAGGACTATCGAGGAGTACACCGCGGCTCAGCGCCGGGAATCCGTAGACGCCATGATCAAGGCCCACCGGGCCAATGCGGATGACGATCTCACAGCAGCTATCGGGCATGCGTACGACTCGGATATGGCTGCAGTTGATGCGTATTTTGCCGAATCGGCGAAGGCGGCAGGGGATCGTTATCTGACATCGTGGATCGCGCGCTGGGAACTGGTATCGGCCCGGGTTTCGACCATTTCAGTGCTACCTCGCGGATTGGCTGCGGCCACTACCGTTGTGCGCACATGCATGACGGAAGCGTTGGGAGAACCTGACGCCTCACGGCTGCTGGCGACTTTGCAGCAGGTGTGACAGCGAGGGCGAAACGTGTCCTATTTCTCGGTCGCCACGATGCGCTCGGCCTCCGTAATGAGGTCCGGAAGGGGGGACTCCAGAACGAACATCGTGCCCGCGATGGTGAGGCTCTCTTGACCTTCATCCGCGAGTCCACCCGCAACCACTGTGATGTCCTCAATGACGAAACTGCGCTCGAGGTTCTGCATGTTCGTGATGAATCGGTCCAGTTCGGCCCCGGTTCCGATCACGGTCATATCGATGCGCATGGTCGCCAATTGGATGTCAGGCCGAGTTGCGGAGTCTGCGGTTGCACCCGCGGCCGTACCCTCGGCTGTCGTTTCGAGCTGCGCCACGGCGCTCTCGGGTATGCCGGTGTTGATGACTTCGATACGTTCAGCGGGAATCCCGGCGTCTGTTGCAGCCGACGTCAGTTGATTGAGAAGAGCCGGCAACTCCGCGGTTTGCGGCATCGCTGAGAAGAGTTCCTGGGCCGAAGCCGCGGTAGCAGGTAGTGCCTGCGCGAGTGTGTTCAAGTCGCGCTCGCGTCGCGTCAACGTCAATTGCCCTAGTTCGAGATCCGCGGCGCGGGCCTCCAGGTCTTCGGTAGTCGCCCAACGGGGCATGAGCACCAACAGCCAGCCCACGATGGTCAGGACAATCAGTACAAGAATGGTTCCGACCTGCGTGAGTCGGACGGGATTCCTGAGCATCGCGGCGATACTCACGACGTCGACTCCGATGCGTTTTCGGTACCCGATGCCGTCTCAGTCGACGGTGTTAGGAGTGCTTGTAGTTCCTCAGACGACGGAGCGGTCACCAGCGCGGCGGGGGACAGACCGACGGTGCCGCTGAAAACCACGCGCGGTGTTCCGGCTCCGCCGTCGAGGCCGGCGGTGCCCGATGTGAGAGTCGTCGCGTTCACATAAGCACCCACGAAGTAGTCATCCGCCGTCAGATTCGCCACGAGTGCAGCCACGGCTGCCCGGTCAGGTCCCTCCGCAGTGAAGGACAAACAACCGATCGTGATGTCGGTGGTGAACGGGTCGGGATTCGGGCAGCGATTGAGATCGTCGCCTGTTTCCGGAAGTCCGGCGAACGTCGCATTGACGCTGGCGAACTCAATGTCCCCTGCGCTGTTTGCGGCGGAACGGAGCCGCGTCAACACTTCCACGGCTTCGGGCGAGGCACTCAGCGTTTCTGCAACGAGATCTTGGGCCTGGGTGAGCTCGGCTGAGAGCACGCCTACCGGCGCAAGAGCATCAATGCGTTGCTGGATCTGGGCATTTTTTGCGGTCAACTGGGCAACTGTTTGCTCGGCGGATGCGATGGAATCACCCTCCATCCACCACAGTCCAGCGAGGCCGACCCCTATCACTCCGGCTGCGAAGGCACCTCTCTTCAGCGTTGCGCGGTTGCGCATCGAGCGCTCGACGCTTGCCGGCAGCAAGTCCACGCTCGGGGCTGCAGTGATGCCAAGGCCGATCGCGGTGGCGAATCTTGCGTCGAACTCCTCAAGCGGCTCGAGGAAATCAACTGGTAGGCGCGTTTGTGTGGCGATTCGTTCAGCAAGCCCGTCAACCCGTGCTCCCCGACCCGTGAGCATGATCGTCGCGATCGATTCTGCACCGCCGGTCGTGGAGGAGTAGTAGTCGATTGAATCCGACACCTCCTTGATCACCGTCGCCGCCCACCGCCCGATGAGGCCGGTTATCTGCTGGGTGCGATCGTCGATGGGTGTGTCGAGCGTGAGGGTCGAGCTAGCGAAAACCGAGGATTCCGCGATCGGGGTCATGACCGGAGCGGGACCGTTGACTCCGACTCGGATCTTCTCTGCCTCTGCTTCCGACATCTCGATGTCGAGCCCCTCGGATATTGCGAGATCCGCGGCATCCCCGGCCAGGTGACTAACAGACCTGATCAACTCAGGGGTGCCAGCGCGATGGATGATCATCGTGAGTTGCTGCGCACCGATGTCGACGATCATGTCCGGCCGATCTGCTGCGCTTACTGTGGACGCTGCCCTGATGAGCCCGAAGGCATGTGTGTCTGCTGCCACCGGATGCAAGCCGGCTTTGCGGAGCACGCGTGCTGTTTCGAGCACTCCTTCGGTGGCGGTTGCCACTACTAGGACACGGTTGGTCTCTGGAAGTTCCGCGGAGGAACTCCCCATCTCGCTTAGGAGGTGGTAATCCACCTCGACCGTGCGCACATCTACTGGAAGTGCGTCGTCCAATTGGTAACGCAAGGCGGATCCAAAGTCCGCGGGTTCCATCCACGGCAGATCCATCTGCCTGGTGAGGACCGAAGCAGGGTCGACCCCCCACACGACGCGCCGGGTCGAGAGGCGACCCCGTCGCCACAGGGTGCGCAGTGCTTTGGCCACCGCACGGTGGTCTTGCACGGTGCCGTGGTCAATCGACCCTCGAGGCAAGTCGACCTCTGCTACCCGCACCACCCGGGGCGGTGCATTCGCGGATGCCTGCTCAATTTCCGCTGCCCGGATCCCCGAGGCGCCGAGGTCGAGCCCGACGATGCGCCGTTTGCCGAAGATCACGGGAAAGGTATCGGCTCGATCAGGCGATGCGGGCCGATACCTAGAAGGTGACCCTGGCGACCACTGCGTTCGAGCGATCATCCCCTGGGATCGAGCTCGTCGATTTACTGCACGATGCGGTGAGCCGAGGAGCTTCCGATGTGCACGTACGCAGCGGAGCTCGACCGTTGGGTCGAGTGGACGGTGATCTCACAGCTCTTGGGGCTGGAGTGCTCGCCGACGATGACGTTCGCAGACTCGTGGGCACGGCTCTCGGGGCGGAGGTATCCACAGAGGGAACCCTCGACGCGGACTTCGCGTTCGAGGCGCCCGGCGTGGGTCGCTTCCGCGGCAACGCCTACCGCACGATGGGCGGCTGCGGTCTTGCGCTTCGGCATGTCCGAGATGAGATCCCCGACCTTGCTGCCCTCGGTGTACCGAGCGTCGTCGCGTCGTGGGCGGCTGCAACGCATGGGCTCGTGCTGGTGGGTGGGCCGACCGGATCCGGCAAGTCCACCACCCTCGCGGCACTAGTTGGTGTGATCAATGCGAACCGCCCATGCCACATCCTCACGATTGAGGACCCGGTCGAATTCATCCATCGAGATATGCGCGCCTCCGTGACTCAACGGGAGGTGAGCACCGACACCGAGAGTTTCGAGCGGGCCTTAAAGTCGGGCTTGCGTCAAGATCCGGATGTCATTGTGGTGGGCGAAGTTCGGGATGCCGCCACCATGCGCATCGCTCTGCAGGCGGCGGAGACGGGGCATCTGGTCCTTGCCAGCGTCCATGCTGGGAGTGCAACGGATGCGGTGCAACGGATCATCAACTTGTTCGACCCGCAGGAGCAGCAAACTGTTCGTGCGAACCTCGCAGAAGCGTTGGTGGGCATCGTCTGTCAGCGTCTGGTTGCTTCCGAGGTGACGCGCATGCGCCGGATTGTCACCGAGATCCTGACGAACACTCCACGGATAGGTGATGCGATCTCACGTCCGGATCGGGATGGCGAACTCGAGGAAATTCTCTCTGAAGGGAGCTACTACGGAATGCACACCATGCTGCAGGACACCGTACGGCTCGTCCTTGAAGGCGCGATCAGTCACAGTGATGCGCAGCGTGTGATCGCGAATACTGCTGAACTCGATGTGGCGCTGCACCGCGTCGGATACCGGAGCAGTCATGCTTGAAACAACGTCCTCGAGCGCTCCTTCGTCAAGCAAGGCTATGAATCCAATTGTGGAAGTCTTGCTGTCCGAGGGCCTTGTAACTTCCGACCAACTCACTAAGGCGCAACAGTTCTCTCGCCGTTCGAGTGATTCGGTTGTTCGTACTCTGGTGGATCAGGGCGCCGTCTCCAAGCGCGACGTTGTTCGAGCCACCGTTCAAGCGGCCGGCTTGCGGTTTGTCGAGATCCTTGACGAACCTCTCGACCCCGCAGCCGTTGCACTCCTGACAGGAGACCAGGCCCGGAAGTATGGCGTAATTCCGACGGGATTCGAAGGATCCACAGTCGTGGTAGTCACCGATTCACAGACAGCGGCGGACTGGCAAGTGCGCGAAGACTTGCAGGCGA
Source organism: uncultured Actinomycetes bacterium (assembly GCA_913061025.1). Classification (GTDB taxonomy): domain Bacteria; phylum Actinomycetota; class Actinomycetes; order S36-B12; family S36-B12; genus S36-B12. Next base: position 8,433 of record CAJXUJ010000008.1, read on the forward strand.
TCCTGCGGCAGCCGGTGCGCTTTGAGTGCGGCATGAAGTCGGAAGTAGCTACCAGGATCAATCAGGCATATAGGGCGGACTTCGAACTCGGGGAACTCATGCGCGACGTGCTCGGTGATGACGCCGCGATCGACGTCACCGCACCCGTTGCGTCCACGTCGGATGCACCGCTGGTTCGCTACGTAAATCTGCTGCTCAGCCAGGCGATCTCCGATAGCGCCTCCGACGTTCATGTCGAGCCATCAGAGGACAACATTCGCATTCGGTTGCGCATCGATGGAGTACTCAAAGAGATGGCGCCGGCGCCCAAGGAGGTGCAATCGGCCCTGGTGTCGCGCTTGAAGATCATGGCGGATATGGACATCGCCGAACGGCGCATTCCACAAGATGGTCGGCTCACCGTGGCCTGGCAAGGTACGAAGATCGACCTCCGCGTGAGTTCGATACCCACAGTGTGGGGCGAGAAGATCGTGATGCGGGTCTTGGACAATTCGGCCGCGCGTATGGCGCTGCCCGATCTCGGCTTTTCGCCAGGGAACCTTCAGAAGTGGAGCGCTTCCTATCGCCGGCCGTACGGTCTGGTGATCGTCAGTGGGCCCACAGGTTCGGGAAAGTCCACCACTTTGTATGCAACTCTCAACTCACTCGTCCGCCCGGAAGTGAATATCGTCACCGTCGAGGATCCCGTGGAGTATCGGATTCCCGGCATCAATCAGGTCCAGACGAATCCGAAGGCGGGTCTGACGTTCGCGTCTGCACTCCGGTCCATCCTTCGTGGTGACCCCGACATCGTTCTGGTCGGTGAGATCCGTGACCGTGAGACGGCCCAGATAGCGATCGAGGCATCGCTGACCGGTCACCTCGTACTAACGACGCTCCACACCAACGATGCTCCGAGTGTGCCGACGCGCCTAACCGAGATGGGCATCGAACCGTTCCTCATCACATCTGCCCTGCAGTGTGCATCGAGTCAGCGACTGGCCCGGCGACTATGCGTGTCATGCAAGCGTGAGGTTGAGAAGTCGCCTGCGGAGTTGGCGGCAGTGGGTTTCGAGTATCCAGAGGGGATCGACGCGCACTTTTTCGAACCTGTGGGATGTTCCCACTGTGCGGGAACCGGTTACCGCGGCCGCATGGGTGTTCATGAGGTGATGACGATGTCCGACGAGATCTCCGGATTGATCGTGGATCGAGCCGCTTCGGAGCAAATTCGCAAGGTTGCAACGCAGCAGGGTATGGCGTCGTTGAAACAAGACGGCTGGCGCAAGGTGGCTCTTGGAGAGACCACTACCGAGGAAGTCCTACGGATCATTGCATGAGGGAGAGCAGATGAGTGAGGGGATGTTCGTGCTGCCTCTTTCACCCGAGGAATCAACCGGTCCACCCGTTGTAGCCGACGAAAAAATCCTGGCGCCGGAAGTTCCGGACCTGCAGGTAGACCACGGCATTCACAGTGTCGACCCGGATGCATCCGCATCCGGTCACGCGTTGCTCGAGCGGATACTTGTGGAGCTATTGCGGATGGGAGGTTCGGACCTACATCTGAATGCCGGCCTGCCGCCGATGATCCGTCATGACGGTGAAGTCACCGCCCTGCACGGATGGAGTGCGCTCACCCCGCGCCAAATCCACGAGAGCGTCTACGCGATCTTGACCGGACGGCAGCAGCAGCGTTTCGAGGAGGATCGTGAACTGGACTTTGCCTTCGAGTTGACCGGCGCGGCGCGTTTCCGCGTGAATGTGATGTGGCAGCGCGGGACTATTGCGGCCACTTTCCGGGTCATCCCGTGGGACATCTTGCCCCTGGAGTCCTTGGAACTCCCCGAAGCTCTCGATCACCTCCCCGACCTGCCCCGCGGATTGGTTTTGGTCACGGGACCCACTGGATCAGGAAAGTCCACCACTCTCGCGGCCATAATCGATCGGATCAACCGCAGCCATCAAGGCCACATCATCACGGTCGAAGATCCCGTGGAGTTCGTCCATGACAGCCGAACGTGCGTCGTCAGTCAGCGGGAAGTGGGTTCGGATACACCTAGTTTTGCGAGTGCCTTGAAGCATGCGCTCCGTCAAGATCCGGACGTCATCCTGGTGGGAGAGATGCGAGACCTGGAGACGATTTCGATTGCGCTGACGGCCGCGGAGACTGGTCATCTGGTTTTCGGCACTTTGCATACGAGTTCCGCCGCGAGCACGATCGACCGAATCGTCGATGTCTTCCCCCCCGAACAGCAGGCGCAGGTCCGAACTCAGTTGGCGGGATCGTTGCAGGCGGTCGTCTGTCAGACCCTATGCCGCCGGACAAGTGGCGCTGGTCGGGTTGCGGCAACTGAAGTCATGATGGTTACGCCGGCTATTCGCAACCTCATCCGCGAAGGGAAGATCGCTTCCATTCCTTCTGCCCTGCAAACTGGGTCACGTCAGGGAATGCACACCTTGAATCAGGATTTGGCGCGCTTGGTGGTAGATGGGGTGGTTGATTACGATACGGCCCGCGCCCGCTGCAGTGACGTGGCCGAACTTGACCAGCTTCTCGGTAGGGATGCTGATGACGCAGACTGACTATCGAGTGCGCGCCCGGTCACGCCAGGGGCGCTTAGTCGAGCAGAAGATCAAGGCCGCAAGTGAGGCCGAGGTCGTCTCCCGAATTCAGCAGTTAGGTCTCACCCCAATCGCGATCGAGTCGGCCAACGCCGGCTGGAACCGAGAGATAACCCTGGGTAGCAGGCGAGTCACCACGAAAGATCTCGCTGTGTTCTCCCGGCAGTTCGCGACCATGCTTGCTTCGGGGCTACCGATCCTTCGATGCCTGGCGATCTTGTCTGAGCAGACCGAGAACGCGCGACTCGCCGAACTCCTCGATCAGATGCGTGTGGAGATCGAGAAGGGCTCCTCGCTGTCCGAAACGATGGCACAGCGCAAGGAGTTCCCGCCGCTCATGGTGAGCATGGTGCGCGCCGGCGAGGTGGGCGGGTTCCTGGAAACCACCATGGACCAGATCGCTGCGTCCCTCGAAGCGGACGTGCGATTACGATCAAAGATCAAAGCAGCATTGACTTATCCCGTCGCGGTCGGGATCATCGCGGTCCTCATCGTTGTCGGAATGCTCATCTTCGTTGTTCCGATCTTCGCGTCACTCTTCGATTCCTTCGGTGGAGCCCTACCCGCGCCCACCCAGTTCCTCGTCGATGCCTCGAATGTCATGAAGGATCCGAGGTTCTTCATCCCGGCGATTGCGGTGGTAACGGCTGTGGCGGGGCTTTACCGCAGGAATGTGCGAAACCCAAAGCTGCGGGCAGTGGTTGATCCGCTGAAGTTCCGGCTGCCGGTATTCGGCGGTTTGCTGCAGAAGGTGGCGATCGCACGCTTGACCCGCAACTTGTCCGCACTGCTTCGCGCAGGGGTCCCCATCTTGACCGCGCTCGACATCGTTGCCGACACCTCCGGCAACCTTGTCGTGACCCGCGCGATGGAGGCAGTGAAGGAAAGCGTCCGGCAGGGAAGTGGAATAGCCAAGCCGCTTGAATCCCAAACGGTCTTCCCGGACATGGTCGTTCAGATGATCGCGGTCGGTGAGACGACGGGGTCGCTCGACGAAATGCTAGGGCGGATTGCCGACTTCTATGACCAGGAAGTTTCTGCCACCACCGAGCAGCTCACGGCCCTGATCGAGCCAATCATGATCGTTGTCCTGGGAGCAGTCGTTGGCAGCATGATCATCACGATGTACCTGCCAATCTTCAACATCTTCGAATTGATCAAGTGAACTCAGTGCCCTTTCACGCGATCGGGCCGATACCTCCTTCAGCAGGGTCGAACGGCCCCACCCGAATCCGTCGGGCCAGTGACCCGACGGGAGACGAAGGAGACGCACATGATGTCCAAGGTGATGGAGGCACGGGCGGCCCGCGAGCGCGGCGATTCCGGCTTCACCCTCATTGAACTGCTGGTTGTGGTCGCCGTGATTGGCATCCTGGCTGCAATCGCAATCCCTTTCTTCGCGAACCAGCGTGCCGCAGCGCGTGATGCCTCTGTGGAATCGGATATCCGCAACCTCGCCACCGTGATGGAGACGGTGTACACATCCGGTAGCGCCTATCCGGCCACCACGACCGAACTCACCGACGCTGGTGCAGCCCTGTCCGATGGCAACTCAGTCGCCATCGCCGTGTCCGCGAATGGCGCCTCGTACACGATCCTTGGCTGCAATGGCGAATCTGAGGAGCCCTACCTCTACGACTCTTCCCAAAACGGCTTCGTTGATGCAACCGGCGAAACCTGCCCCACGGGTGAAGCCATCACCGTCAGCTAACTGACTTAGTAGTCGTGCTAGACCCGCGGGAACCAGACCGCGGGTCTAGCACGTCTTAGGGGGGCACGCACCTGGGTCGGGCACCAGGCACCTAGGGCCCGATCGATCGAAAAGGAGAGGAGGAGGAAATGAGTGTCACCGTCGCTGAGTCCACTCAGCTCGGCTTGGAGCGCCATGTTGATATTGGCCTTCGACTGCGCGCAACTCGGGAGACCGCAGCAGCGACAGCCCGGTCCGTCGGCGCGATCATCGACGAATTTCCCTCCGTGGGCGTGCGCCTCGCTGGTATCGATCGGGAGAAGGACGTCGTGGACGTCACCGTGGTCGTGACATTGGGCACCGTGGATCAGGTTGCCGCATGCGACGAATCAGCACGTGATGCAGTCGCACTATTGCACCGACTCACCACTGACCTTGCCGCACACGAACCGAGCTTGTGCATGATCCCGGACCCGCAGTCTCGTGGGTCCTTCCTCGCTAAGAGTGTCGCGTGATGGCAACCAAGCGGGCCGGTGTCGATGACGCTGACGAAACGACGGCAACAGCTAGGAATCGCCAGATGCGTCGACTGCCAAATCTGACGGTGGACGGTGTCGACGAGGCAGACATCTTCGATCAGGCTCCGGTCATGCGCACTGATCGCGTGTATTGGACGAGCGATAGTGCGATCGATCTCGATGAGATTGTCGCGGCATTGCCGTTCGATGCTTGGACGCGACCATGGAGCGATGGCACGTTGCGGGTCTGGGTGGCCGAAGGCCATGGCGCTCGAGCGCGGGACGCTATCCGAGACTGGTGCGAGTCACGTGGTGTCGAGGCCTTCAACCTGCGCGTGGAGAAGGGAGTTCCCTTCCGAGATCTGTCCTTGATTCCCGAAGTGCAATTGAGCGGCCTGATCAGCGCATGCGTGGAGTGGTTGATGCCGCACACCGTGATGATCCAGCGCCGCCTCGTGGCGGAGATTCCTGGCATCGATGAAGATGATGTCAAGGGAATGATGTACCTGTTCGTCCATGACCATGCCGATCGATTCGATTCTGGCCGTCAAGGACGTAACGGGACCTTGAACTTCACCGCATTCATCCTTGGCAAGATGCGAACGTGGCCGCAGGACCTAGCGCGTGCAACTTTCGGTCGCACCACAGTCAATGATCGCGTGGCTCTCAAGCAAGTACACGACGATTTCGCAACATCGCACGGACGCACCCCAACGGAGGTCGAACGAGCCGATGCACTCGGATTGTCCGTGACTGACCTTCGAGCTCGGGAGGCTGCGGTCTCTGGACTGGTTAACCTGCGCTACGCCGATTCCGTTCTCTCAGGTGGCGAGGGAGTGGATCTGGCCGATGAAGACGAAGACGTCCCTGACGCGGCCATGGACCCGACCATGCGCGCGGCGTTGACGTCCGCGATCATGCAAGCGGTGTACGACCCCAAGGGCACAGGCCGGCGGTCGGTCGATCCACTGGGTCTGGCTGCGGTGTACTTGATGTTCTGGGAGGGATTGTCCCGATCCGAGATCGCCGAACAGCTCGGGGTACTCCCCAAGACGGTGACCGCGGCCTTAGGTCGAACGATGCGCGAGATCGACGCCGAAGAGCTGTCATGACCGCAAGCACGCCGCTTGCCCCGCGGGATGCTGCGGCGATTCCGTGGCAGTACACCGACTCCCCGGGGCTGCTCCAGTGGGCGTGGGTAACCGACCACCTCGCGGCTCGGATCGTTGGGGAGACTGCTTCTGGACCAGGCGGCTCACGCATCATCCGGCACTATCACTGGGAGGTGTCTGATCGAATCCGGCTGCAGCAAGAGATGCCAAGACTCCTGCTCGACGGTAACGCCGGATCTTTCGACGAAGCGGAGGCGCTGGTTCGCGAGCATGTAGCCAAGTGCTACGACCCCAAGTTGGGGTATCGACGTTACGCCGGATCACTCGCCTTCACCTTCGAGTTATCGACCGGTGTTCGCGAGGATATTTCAGCCATGATCGGTCGGGAGGTCATGGTGACCGTGCTGCATGCCGATGGAAGCTCACGGACGCTTCGAGGTGATCTTGACGTGCGCGGGTATCGGTGGGTACTGACCTCGGCGCAAGAAACACTCGAGGTGATTCCCGAACACGTTGTATCGATTAGCGATCGCTCCGAGCAGGCTCAACGGGCAGCCGACATCACGCGACCTTCCTCCTATAGCGGCATCGGTCGGATCTACCGAGAGGAAGCCCGTCCCGGCTGTACGGGACGACCCGGGTTCATGGCCGCCACGGTCGATCACGCCGGTGCCTCACGCTGTCCACTGCACGAAGTCGGACTACCGGACCACCTACTCCACTAGACCCCTCGCGGGCCTCACACATCCAATCTCCGAAGGGGACGAGACATGAAGTTGGCACGACGCAAGTCGCTCTCGCCGAACGATCCGACTTCGAGCCCCCTTGGACGTGAGTTGCGTCGGTGTGCCACTCGCCGCGCTACCGGTGAGATCACCATGCTCGTAAGTAGCGATGCAGCGCCCACCGTGGCCGCGCGCGTATTCACCTTTGAAGGCGGTGTCTACGCCGCTTCGGTGGATGGCTTCACACCGCAATACGAGCAGCGTTTGGTGTCCGGGCGTGCGGGTGCGAATCCGACTCCCGAGGTCCTCGCTGGGATCTACCAGGAGAACTTGCTAGCACTTGTGGGTGAGTTATTGCAGGTCGGCGCGGAACGCGTTGACTCCATCACTTTCCACGACGGTACCGCGACCGATACCGGTTGCACGCTTCCGATCGAGTGGACGACATTGCTCGCGATCGTCGGTAGGCGGCGAGAACGTGCAGGTGAGGATCTCAAAGCCGTCGGGCTCTCAGGAGAGTCCATCCGGGACGCGGCAGGCCTCACCGTCCAGCGCGTCGATGCCGATCAGCTGATGAATGTGGGCGCGCCCGAGTTGCATGCGTTCCTCGCCGGTCTCCTGGCAACCTCTGCTCCACTGGACGAGGTGGCGCACGCCGGTGGGTTCACTCGGGCCGAGGCACTTCACCTGGCGCGGCTGCTTGGCTCGAGCACTGTTCAAGTGACCGCCGGCAAGTCTGTAGAACCTCACGGCGCATTGGTGCCCGAAGCCGTGTGCGTTTGACGATCACACAGCCCTACTCGTTATGAACTCACCGCTATTCATCGTCGTCGCTTTCATGCTCGGTGCTGCGGTGGGTTCCTTCTTGAACGTCGTCATCTCGCGGGTGCCGGAGGAACTCTCGGTAATCTCGCCATCGTCACGCTGCCCGGTATGCGAACGACCCATCCGTCGGCGGGACAACATCCCGATCGTGTCCTGGCTGGTCCTACGCGGCCGCTGTCGCACCTGCCGAACACGCATCCCGGCGTCCTATCCACTCGTCGAACTCGCAACTGCTGTGGTGTGGGCGGCGGCTGCCGCCTGGGGTTTAGAAAACCCGTATGTAGTGATGTCGCTTGTCATCGCCACCGCCTTGATCGCGCTGACGGTGATCGACCTTCGTATCCACCGCCTTCCTCGTGTCCTGGTAACACCGCTGTACGTCGTCGTCGTGATCGGCCTTGGGATCGACGCGCTGGTGAGTGGGTCGACCAAGACCGGTGATCCCTCCTCGGCGCTGATCGGAGCTGCTATCGGGGCGGCACTGTGGGCGCTCGTTATAGGAGGACTGTGGTGGTTCAGCGGCGGCAGTGGCATGGGCTTCGGTGATGTGACCCTCGCCCCGGTGTTGGGCGCGACCCTCGGGTGGCTTTCGCCGCTGGTCGCCGGATTCGGGTTGATCGCAGCGTTCACTGCCGGGGCGATCATTGGTGGGATCTTGATGCTGACCGGCCGCGCTCAGCGTCGGTCGCGGATCCCCTTCGGCCCGTTCCTCGCCGTGGGCTGGCTCGCCGCGGTAACTGTGGGGCCGGTTGTCGTCGATGCTTACCTAGCGACCTTTCTGTGATGAGAACTATTGGGGGACGACGATCGGGTATCCGAACGCCGAACGAGCCGATACGTAGAATGACAAGCAGGAAGTTCTCGGCTGATGCGCCGAATAGTGGGAAGAGGTGCGGGTGAGCGCCGTGCGATCGTGGACCGAACTCCAGGACGGTGTCTCCGTCCTCGTGCGCAGCGGCGAGGGGATCGTCACCGCCGTATCGGTGACTGCGAACGCCGATCGTGATCTAGTAGAGGTGCTGTGTCAGTCCACGCGTCAATTGACGCGTCAGCCGCGCTCGATCCGAGTGACACTGCGTGCACTGTGCCCCGCCGATAGCCATCTCGCCCAGATCGCCCGCCGATTTGAGGGCACCGACGAACCGATTACCTGGATGGTCGAATGGCACAGGCGCCCCGGGATCCCTGAAGACATCCCGATCGAGAACCTGCAACAGAGCACGGACACCACGCCGTTACTCGTCGCGCTCTCACCCGTCCGGGACGGCGTCGTGACTTCGCTCGAACAGGAACTGTGACCGTCGTGCGGCCGACTGCTCGCACATCGGTCTTTGGATACCGAGAGGTAGATCGCGTGCTGAATCGCGACCGCGATTTCGGTGACGATGGTGAGACCAGCGACTTCTTCTCCGATGCACTCAGCGCCGACGGCTTCCTGCGCGCTGGTGTCGCCGCCTTCACCGGGGCCGACGAACTCAACGTCGCGCCGGTGATCGAGTTCAGCGGGGATCTGGCGCAGCATCCGACAGCACGCAATGCATTCATCCTCCGAGGTCCGCGCGGGGTTCGCCGTATCGCTTGAAGCGGCTACGCTGGCGCAGACGAGCAGGATTCGGCGCGTTCGGAAGGTGATTCGCATGCCTGTTACCGACAGCGCTCCCGGTGTCATCATCGTTGCTGATGAACCGACTTACGATCGTGTGAAGTCTCTTCCGATCAACTGGCGCGTCCAACCGTCGATCGACTCTGTTGCGCAGATGTGGCAGCGCCTGTCATCGGGGCAACTAGATTCCGGATCCCGGATTCTGGTGTTTGCTGACCACACCCCTGATGATGTCGGCACGGTTGCGCAGGCTATTGATCGAATGGTGCAAGCAGGCGCACACGTACTGTTGATATCCACTCGACCCGATCGCACGGCTGCGATCCAGGACAACCTGAGTGTGCATCGTCAAGCCACAACCGGTTCGTTCTCGATTATTCCCGAGCAGTCCCTCATCGCCGATGGCGCGGCTGCGTTTCTGGTGCACCTGTCCGGGGTCGCTGAATCAACGGACGCTCCGATGTCGAGTCGACCTGACACCATCCGGCCACCCATGCCAGAGATCGCCGAGGCTACGGCATCAGAGGGCGCGGTTGCCCTGCAGAGCGGCTATCCGGAGCAAGCCTCGATGTCACTCCTTTCGCAACCGAAGATCCCCGGTCAAACCACGATCACCGTCACGTCAAGCAAGGGTGGATCGGGTAAATCCACTGCATCGATCCTTTTGTCTGCCGCTATTGCGCGAGCATCGGCTGAGGCAGGTCGGCCGTTGTCGGTTTGCTTGATCGACCTCGACACCCGAGATGGTCAGGTAGCCTCAATGATCGGCCAGTTCATGCCGACGGCGCTAAACATTCGCGTTCAACCGATGTGGGATGAGGAACGCATCCGCCGTAATCTGGTTGAAGCCCCTGCTCTGGGCATCGACACCTTGCTTGCACCGATCCGTCCGCGAACCGCGCAGACGGTGGGCCCAGAGTTCTATCGCACCATCGTGCGCAGTCTGCAACGCATGTTTGACGTTGTCATCATGGATACCAGCGTCCAGTACCTCGATCCGCTTATCGCGGAAGTGGCTTTGGTGGAGGCCGATGAGATCTTGTTCGTCACCAACCTTGCGGCAACGGCAGTGCAGGGGATGGCGCGTGCGCTCCGCGAGATCACCGCGCCGCTTGATGAATCCGGGCTCGGCATTCCACGGGAGAAGATCGGCATCATCGTCAATCAGTCGATCGCGAATGTCGGTATGGAGCGCGAACAGGTCCTTGCCGCGGGACTAGGTGTTCCGGTTGTAGGCGTTATCCCACTAGCCACCAAGGATGTGTTAGCGGCTACGAACCTCAACCGCATGCACGAACTTCTCGATCATCCAGTCATAGGACCGGCATACGCCGACCTGGCGCGAGCGTGTCTACCCAATCGCGGTCTGCAGCCGTGGACTGTGCAGGAGAGGTAACCCATGACTACCCACAAATCAGTGTTCGGTGACGCTACGTACGCCTACGCCGCGCTCACCCAGCACCTTTCCCTCGGGCGTATCGCCGACGGAAGTCGCGAGCATCGCCTTCCGCTTGCCCAGCTTCACACTCCCGAATGGTTCGCTGCAGCGGCTGAGGAGCACGCCTCGCTCTTGGATATGGCCCCCGAGCTGCGCATTGAGGAGGGGTCGAGTGATTTGGTCACTATCTACGGCGACGAAACACCCTCTTCAGTGCCCACTGAGTCTGCGGGTCATGATGCGGCGCGTATCGGGCTCCTACGCGAACTTGGTGGAATAGACGACTAGTGGAACGGCTATCCGATACATGGGCCGTTTGCGCATGCCTGCGTGTCGCCTCGGAGAGTGATCCCAGGGGTGCGATGTCGCCCTGATGGCGCGTCGTCACGTAGTTGGGAGGTCTAGCGGTCGTACCCTAGGCGGGCCGTCTACCGACTGAGGAGTCATCGTGCGTCGTACCGTCGCCCTAGCGAGTGTTTCTGTTCTGTCTATCGGCCTGCTGGCCGCCTGCTCGTCGGATGATTCATCCAGCGAGGGCGAGATGGTGGGTGGCATGACCGAGTGCACCGACCAGATCATCAACGACGAAGCACAGAAGGTGGTCGACGCCGAAAGCGGCGGCGCCAATCAGTGGTATCCCGATTCGGTCGAGTGCTCCGACGGATGGGCGGTCGCCTTCGGCATGAACGGTGAGGCCGGCCAGTCCGACGCGGATGCGTCGGGTGCTCCCACCAACATCATCTTCCAGGCCGAAGGTCAGTTCTGGATCCCGAAGGATCCGGTCGACGTCTGCGGAACTTACGACGACGGCAACTACCCGAGCGATGCCGAGATCCCGGAGAAGTTGTACGACGCCTGCCTCTCCGCCTAGTTGCTAGCGCAGCGGCTGGGAGTTCGGCTGCAGGTCACGCTTGGTCGAAGCCTTGGTGAGGTTGCGGACCTTGCCGGCCTGCGTCGGAATCCGGACGATGTCGGAGTTACCGGCGCGCGTGCTCGTGACGTAGAGGTACTTACCGTCGGCTGACCACGCCGGATCGGTGTTCGAGCCAGCATTGGTCACCTGACGCATCCCGGTGCCATCGATGTTCATGACGTACACCTGGTCGCGTCCGGTCTGATCGCTGACGAAAGCAATCCGCTTACCGTCCGGGCTCCAGCTCGGTGCGAACTCCTTCTCACCGTTGATGCTGACAAGCGCATGCTTGTCGGTGCCGTCGGGACGGATGAGGAAGATGTCGGTGTCGAGGACTGCGTCGTCGTTGACCTCATCGCCCTGATCAACGCCGTCGCTATAGGCGATCCACTCGCCGTTCGGACTCCACGTGGGCTGCACTCCGCCTTCGGACAACTGACGGACGTTGGATCCGTTGCTGTTCATCAGGTAGAGGCCCAGACCCTCGGAACGGAAGGACACGAAGACGATTTGCTTGCCGTCCGGTGAGAAGGATGGCTGCCCATCCTCGGCCTGGGCTTCACACGTGGTGAGATCGTCGCCGGTCTCGCCCTCGCAGTCGGTGGCGTTCTTGGTCAGGTTGCGCTGCTTGGAGCCAT
>CAJXUJ010000009.1 GCA_913061025.1 uncultured Actinomycetes bacterium
CCTGACTACAGCCCGGAGTTCCAGGCTGAAGTCGACGCATTGAGCTGTCTCGACCCGATCAACCTGGCGGGTGGAACACCGGATAACCCGGTGGAGTGGCTCGGTGCATGCGATCAGTCCGGCGCCCAGAAATACATCATGGAGCCGGCTTTCATCGAGGGCGTCAGCGTCACCGATGCGAACGCTCAATTGACCCAGCAGGGCATCGGGTGGGTCGTGACCTTGGAGTTCGATTCCGAGGGAGCCGGTGCACTCGCGGATGCCTCGACCCGCCTCAGCGCGCTTCCCGAGTGCGGGACAGGCGCGACTCCGTGTAACGCCTTCGCGATCGTGCTCGATGGTGTGGTGGTCTCGGCTCCGCGATTCAACGAGCCGATCATCGGCGGTCAGGCGCAGATCGAGGGCGACTTCAACGCCCAGGAGGCTCGCGACCTCGCGAACGTGCTGAAGTACGGCGCGCTCCCGGTCACTCTGGAGGTTGTAGACATCACCTCGGTGTCGGCAACTGTCGGTGGCGACCAACTCCGCGCCGGAATCATCGCTGGCCTCATCGGTTTGGCACTCGTGAGCGTTTACCTGCTTCTCTACTACCGAGTTCTCGGCCTGGTGGCCGTGCTTTCGCTCGGTGTTGCTGGTGCACTGTTGTACCTGTTCGTGGTGATCTTCTCCAAGACCATCGGACTGACGTTGACTCTCGCGGGTGTTGCCGGCGCCATCGTCGCAGTCGGTATCACCGCGGACTCGTTCATCGTGTACTTCGAACGGATGCGAGATGAGTTGCGCGACGGTCGATCGCTGCGCCAAGCCTGCGACAGTGGTTGGGTTCGGGCGCGACGAACTCTGCTCGCCGCTGACTTTGTAACCCTGCTCGCCGCCGTCGTTCTTTACTTCCTGTCGATCGGTAGCGTGCGTGGCTTTGCCTTCATCCTCGGCCTCACGACCGTAATTGACTTGATCATCGCGTTCTGGTTCACCCACCCCGTTGTGGTGCTCATGGGTCGCCGGAAGTTCATGCAAGGCGGCTCCAAGTGGTCCGGCCTCGACCCCGAACGACTCGGTGGGCACAGCGCCATTGAGTCCCTGGCGGGGCGCTCCCGGCGCAAGCGTCGAGATGACTACCGAAACCGTGCCAAGGACGCTGACGGAAACGGTGACGAGGCAGGGCAGTCCGAACCACAGGATGCGGACGATTCGACGGAGGTGCGGTCATGAGTGGCATCACGGGAATCGGGCAACGGCTCTACCGCGGCGAGGTCTCGTACGACTTCGTCGGCCGGTGGAAGCGGTGGTACGTCATCTCCGCGATCATCCTGCTCGTAGCCATCGGCTCGTTGGCATTTCGCGGGTTGAACCTCGGCATCGAATTCCGCGGCGGAGCGGACTTCGCCATTCCGAGTGCCACGTGCTCGGTCGCAGAGGCTCGTGATGTGGCCGAGGCTGAAACGGGCGGACAGACCATCGTTACGGTCGCGACCTCGGGAAACATGCGAGTACAGACGATTCCGCTCACGAGTGATGAGTCCATCGCCCTTGCGGATTCACTCGGTGCCGTATGTGGAGTGGCGGGTTCGGACATCACCGTGCAAGTAGTAGGCCCCACCTGGGGCGCTGAAATCTCTTCGAAAGCCCTTCAGGGCTTGGGCATCTTCCTCGTCCTGGTGACGATCTTCTTGTCCATCTACTTCGAGTGGCGGATGGCAGTGGGTGCTCTCGTGGCACTCGCGCACGACCTCGTGATCACCTTGGGGATCTATGCCCTGTTCGGGCTTGAGGTGACTCCGGCGACAGCTATCGGTGTCCTCACGATCTTGGCGTACTCGCTCTACGACACCGTTGTTGTGTACGACAAAGTCAAAGAGAACACGCGGGGCATCGCGGGACAGTCCGTGATGACGTACGACGAAGCCGCCAACCTCGCGGTGAATCAGACGGTTGTCCGATCGATCAATACGTCGATCACCTCGCTACTTCCCGTCCTGGCCATCATCATCGTCGGCGCCGGGTTGCTCGGTGCGGGAACACTTCTCGACCTTGCGGTGGCACTCGCCGTCGGAATGGCCGCCGGTACCTACTCCTCGATTTTCATCGCGACACCGGTCCTGGCACAGCTCAAGCGCCAGCAGCCTGAGATGAAGGCGTTGGCCGCCCGGGTACAAGCCCGACGCAAGCAGGCGGCCAAGACGGCGTCCTCCTCGGCGAAGATGTCCAACGACGATGCTGACGACGACGCCGAGGGTTCATCGGATTCCCAGAGCGGCGCAAAGGCCACCCAACAGACATCGCAACAGACGGCGTCGCCGGAGGAACTTCGCGAGTTGGCACGGATTCAGTCCGGTGATCGGCAGCAGCCCAAGAGGCAAAGCCGACGCAAGCGACGTTAGGCGCCGCCCGCGTACACTGACGCTATTCGGAGTCGGGAGGTGCAGATGGCCAAGAACGTGCCGGTTACCACCGAGCCCGACTCCGCCCGGCCGCCGAGTTCCGGCGACTCCGGTGGCTTCCGTAGCCGATTTGCTCGCCTCGCCGGTCCCCGCTACGCACACCCCGAACTCGAGCCCGTGCTTCGCACCCTGCGGCGCTATCACCCCAAGGGCGACGCCCGGGTTGTGGAACGGGCCTACGAGATGGCCGAGTACCTGCATCGGGATCAGCAAAGACGCTCCGGAGAGCCGTACATCACCCACCCGGTGGCCGTTACGGCAATCCTCGCCGAGTTAGGAATGCCGGCGCCCACGCTTGCGGCGGCTTTGTTGCACGACACAGTCGAGGACTGCGGTTACTCCCTCGATGCGCTCCGCGAGGACTTCGGTGATGAGATCGCGCTGTTGGTCGACGGCGTCACCAAACTCGACAAGGTCACGTACGGCGAGGCCTCCGCCGCGGAGACCGTCCGCAAGATGGTGGTGGCGATGGCGCGCGATATTCGCGTCCTGGTCATCAAACTCGCCGACCGCCTCCACAACATGCGGACCCTGCGCTGGCTGCCGGAGGAGAAGCAGCAGAAGAAGGCCAAGGAGACCTTGGAGATCTACGCCCCGCTTGCTCACCGATTGGGCATGAACGCCATCAAGTGGGAACTCGAGGATCTGTCGTTCGCCACGATGTACCCGAAGATGTACGAAGAGATTGTTCGGCTCGTGGGGGAACGGGCGCCCTCGCGGGACAAGTACCTCGCCCAGGTCATCTCCGATATCGAGGGCCAACTCAAGGCGAGCCGCATCAAGGCCACCGTCACCGGGCGCCCCAAGCACTACTACTCCGTTTACCAAAAGATGATCGTGCGGGGCCGCGACTTCAACGACATCTACGACCTTGTGGGTGTTCGCATCCTGGTCGACAGCGTGCGCGAATGCTACGCGGTGCTCGGCACGATCCACGCCCAGTGGAGCCCGGTGCCCGGGCGCTTCAAAGACTTCATTGCGATGCCCAAATTCAACATGTACCAATCCCTGCACACCACGGTCATCGGGCCCGACGGCAAGGTCGTAGAGGTGCAGATCCGCACGGAGGAAATGCACCGTTCGGCGGAACTGGGTGTCGCCGCGCATTGGAAATACAAGCAGTCGGATTCCAGCAAATCGGGCGTCGACGATTTCGCGTGGCTTCGTCAGCTCCTCGATTGGCAGCGCGAGACCGCCGATCCCGGTGAGTTCCTCGACTCCCTGCGCTACGACCTCGGCGCTGCCGAGGTGTACGTCTTCACACCCAAGGGTGACGTCATGGCACTGCCAGCTGGTGCCACGCCCGTGGACTTCGCGTATTCCGTCCACACCGAGGTGGGTCACCGGTGCGTGGGGGCACGGGTGAACGGAAAGCTCGTGCCACTGGAGTCCGAACTGGCCAGTGGAGACGTCATCGAAATCTTCACGTCCAAGGCTGAGGGGGCCGGTCCGAGCCGTGACTGGCTGAGCTTCGTTGCTTCACCGCGCGCCAAGAACAAGATCAAGGCGTGGTTCTCCAAAGAGCGGCGTGAGGAGGCGATCGAGAACGGCAAGGATCAGATCGCCAGAGCGATGCGCAAGAAGGGTCTCCCGCTGCAAAGACTGATGACCAATCAGGCGCTCGCGACGATCGCCGTCGACTTGAATCAAGTGGACGTCTCGGCTTTGTACGCGTCGGTCGGTGAGGGTCGCATCTCAGCGCAGACGATCGTTCAGCGATTGGTGGAGGCTGCCGGGGGAGTCGATGGAGCTGCTGACGACGCCGCGGAGGCCGTCACACCGGCGTCGACCCGGCGCGCATCGGATTCGCGTGATGTAGGAGTCATCGTCAAGGGAGTCGATGACCTCTGGGTCAAACTCGCCCGTTGCTGCACTCCGGTACCGGGTGATCCGATCATGGGCTTCGTCACCCGTGGGTCGGGGGTGTCGGTGCACCGTGAGGATTGCGTGAATGTGCCGAATCTGCGTGAGAATCCCGAGCGCGAAGTCGAAGTCGAGTGGGCCCCCACGCCGTCGAGCGTGTTCCTGGTGAATATCCAGGTGGAGGCGCTGGACCGTTCTCGGTTGCTTGCCGATGTCACGCGCGCCCTGTCAGACACGCACGTGAACATCCTGAGCGCGTCTGTTGCCACCACACGCGATCGCATCGCGACGTCTCGCTTCACCTTCGAGATGGCCGATCCCAAGCACCTCGGCTCGGTTCTCAAGACGGTGAGAAGTGTCGAGGGTGTCTACGACGCCTACCGCGTGTAGCACGGTCGCGAAGCTAGGCAGCTACTGAGCGATGCGTTGAGCTGCCTCGAGCAACGCGCGGGTGCTCTCGATGGAGTCCTGGAGCTTGCGAATTGCGCGCTCGTCTCCGCGGCTGCGGGCGTCTTCGAGTTCAGCTTCCTGCTTGGCGAGTGCGTCGGTGAAAGCGTTGGCCGTTGACTCCGCTCGCGCGCGCTTCTCTGGATCGTCGCGATCCCAAGCTTTCGCCTCGGCCTTGCGGAGCGCGTCCTCAACCTTGCGAAGGCGACCTTCGAGGCGGGCTCGCTCGTTGCGCGGGAGGTCACCGGCCTTGTCCCACTGGTCCTGGATCGAACGCAGTTGGCGCTTTGCGTCGGTGATGTCGCCGGATTCGTCTATCGGGAGGAGACCCTCCGCCTTCACGACGAGAGCCTCTTTGACCTCGACGTTCGGAGCGAGCTCGGCGTCCTTGGCGGCGTCTGCAGCCTTCATGTTCGAGTAGAAGGAATCCTGGGCGGCCTTAAACCGCTTCCAGAGCTTGTCCTCATCGGAGCGTGATCCTCGGGGTGCCTTCTTCCACTCCTCCATGAGCTTCTTCAGCGCCCGGGTAGTGGGACCCCAGTCGGTGGACTCTGCGAGTGCCTCGGCTTTGGCGATGATCTCTCGCTTGGCGGCTAGGGCTTCTTTGCGTTGTGAGTCGAGTTGGGCGAAATGGGCGCGACGGCGCTTGTCGAACCCAGCCCGCGCTGCGCTTAGTCGCTTCCACAATTCCTGCTCCAGGGAGCGATCCGATCGCGGGAGCGCCTTCCACTCTTCCACGATCGCCGAGTAACGCTCCGACGTGGTCTTCCACGTGGTCGAGTCGGAAAGCGACTCGGCTTCGGTGACGAGTGCTTCGCGGGCCGCCTTCGTTTCTTCACGTAGCCGCTCGCGGTGTTCGGCCTGACGAACGGTGGCCGCCTGGAGTTCGGCCTCGGCTGCCTCGACCTTGCGGGTGAGAGCGTCGACATCTCCGACGAATGAGCGCTCGGTGAGCCCTTCACGCACACGCGCTATCACGGCACTTGCTTGATCGGGCTTGGCGCGGCCGTCGGCAAGGCGGGTGGTCACCAGATCGATCTCGACGACGAGATCGTCGTACTTACGGGCGAAGAAAGCTAGGCCCTCCTCGGGGCTGCCCGCCGCGTATTGACCGACCTTCACCTCACCGTCGGGAGCCTTCAAGTAGACCGTGCCATCCGACTCGACCCGACCGAAGGCCATGCTGGGACTGGGGGTGGAATCGGCTTCGTTGCCGACCGCGACTGGCCTGGGCGGACCCGCAGGTCGCTTCAGGGCGGCAGGGGTCGGAATGGACGGTGCGGAGTCGCCCGTCATGCCTTCACCTCCAGCGGAGCCCGGGATTCGGTCCCGTTGCCGTTGCGTGCTCGTGCACAGTGTGTCATCGCGGTGCTCACGCGCTACTGCGCAGCCCCAACCGTTGCCGATTCGATAACAATCGGCTGCGCCGGAAGCCCATCTGCGCCACCGTCGGCCACTCCAGCTTCCGCCACCGCCTGGATCACGTCGAGACCTTCGGTGATCTGGCCGAAGATGGTGTAGCCAGAGGGCAGGGTGGTGTCCTCGTAGACCAGGAAGAACTGTGAACCACCGGTGCCGGGACCGGCGTTGGCCATCGCCACCGTGCCCGCGGGATAGTTCGCCTCGCCCTCGGCGGGGAGGTTCTCGTCGGGAATCGAGTACCCCGGACCACCGGTGCCGTTGCCAGCCGGGTCCCCGCACTGCAGCACGAAGATTCCCGATGTGGTGAGTCGATGGCACGCGGTGGCGTCGAAGAAGCCCTCGTTGACCAGGAAGTCGAAGGAGGCGACGGTGGCCGGTGCCTCGGAAGGAAGCAGGTCGATGACGATGTCCCCACAGTTGGTGGCCAAGGTCAGGGTTTCCGCGGACGCGCCAGCGGGGTCGGGGGCGGTGTCGTAGCTGAGATCATCGGCCCGGGTGGCGATCGGTTCTGCGCAGATGTCCACCAGGGGTTCCCCGGCTTGGAACTCCTCGGCAAGTTCGGCTACCGCTTGGTCGAGATCGGCTGCCGCCGTCGTGTCAGTCGAATCACCACGATCGATCAGGGAAAAGATGGCCCAACCACCGCCGGCCACGACGAGCGCGGCGATTACCACGATGGCCACGATCCGCTGACGGGACCTCGCCTTGTTCTCACGTTCGGAGCGCCGGGCCTGCTGGCGTTCGTACTTGGCGCGAGCCAACTCGCGTTCTCTGCGATTCGAGGAGGTCATGTCCGTCCCGTGGTCAAGTAGGGGCTGCTCGGCGCACGAGTGTAGAGGTGAGGGTGGGTGTGTGAGCGCGGCTAGGCTGTGCGGGCTGAGCGCATGTGCCCATCGTCGTTAGCAGAACCGTCCGCAGGAGGAGCCTTGTTCATCACCGGCTTTCCTGCTGGGTCGTGGGGAACCAACTGCTATGTCCTCGCGACGGCGCCGGGTGAGCCCTGCGTGATCGTCGATCCGGGCCAGGATTCCATCGACCGGGTGCACGAGATCGTGCACGAGAACCGCCTGAAGCCGGCCGCGGTACTCCTGACCCACGGCCACATGGATCACGTCTGGAGTGTTGCTCCGCTGACCACGGAGTTCGAGGTTCCGGCCCTGATCCACGCGGACGATCGGTATCGGCTCGCTGATCCGGCGGGCAGCAGCATGGCAGCGGCCCGCGAGCAGTTGCTCGCGATGACCAAGAACAGTCTCGAACTGACCGAGCCCGAGAATGTCCAACTGCTGCCTCACGGTGCACAGAGTTCGGTGGAACTCGTCGGGATAACGTTCGGCGTCCGGCACGCGCCGGGGCACACCGAGGGCTCGGTCGTCTTCGATGTTCCTCGCGGCGAGGATCCCGACGTTCTGCTCTCCGGCGATGTTCTGTTCCAGGGCTCGATTGGTCGCACCGACCTGCCCGGTGGAAGTTCGTCTCGAATGGATACGAGCCTTCGCGAAGTGATTTGGCCGATGAACGACGACGTCATCGTCCTTCCCGGTCATGGTTCGCAGACCACCATCGGCCAAGAGCGCGCGACCAACCCATTCCTGCAGGCGGCCGCCTCCGGCGGCGACCTCGAACCTCCCGCACGGGGGTGGTGAGGGTGACCGAATTCCAGGCCCCGAAGGGGGTACCCGAGTACTTCCCGCCGCGTTCGGCCGCCTTCCTTGCAGTGCGCGAAGCGCTGGCGTACCCGGCGGAGCATGCGGGGTACGGGTACATCGAGTTGCCGGTCTTCGAAGACACGGCTTTGTTCGTTCGCGGCGTGGGCGAGAGCACCGACGTTGTGAGTAAAGAGATGTACACGTTCCTCGACCGTGGTGAACGCTCGCTGTCGCTGCGGCCGGAGGGCACCGCCGGCGTGATGCGATCCATCGTGGAAAACCGCCTCGACAAGGGGGTGTTGCCGGTCAAGCTCTGGTACGCCGGACCCTTCTTCCGGGCTGAGCGGCCGCAACACGGCCGGTACCGGCAGTTGCAGCAGGTGGGATTGGAGGCCGTCGGCGGAGATGATCCGGCGCTTGATGCGGAGGTGATCGCGCTCGCCGATGAAGGCTTCAAGCGACTCGGACTTCGTCAATACCGACTCGACCTCACGAGCCTGGGGTGCGCTCAGTGTCGCCCCGCCTACCGCCATGTACTCACGGCATTCCTGGATACGTGTGACCTCGACGACGCCACGCGTCAACGGGCCACCGTCAATCCGCTCCGAGTATTGGATGACAAACGCGACGAGGTGCAACGTCAGCTAGGCGATGCTCCCCTGATGGTCGATCACCTCTGTTCGTCCTGCCAGGAGCACTACGACGCCGTCCGGGGCTTTCTCTCCGACGCCGGCGTCGAATGGGTAGAGGCGCCGCGACTGGTGCGCGGTCTCGACTACTACACCCGGACCACCTTCGAATTCACCCACGAACTTCTCGGTGCGCAGTCCGGAATCGGCGGCGGGGGTCGCTACGACGGACTGATGGCCTCGGTAGGAGGCTCGGATCTTTCCGGGATCGGTTTCGGCCTGGGAACCGACCGCACCCTGTTGGCCTGCGAAGCCGAGGGTCTCGATGTGGGGGCCGGTGCGCGGGTAGATGTTTTTATCGTTCCGATCGGTGAGGCACCCCGGCACGAGGCAGTTCGGCTCCTAACGCGCTTGAGGCAGGCGGGAGTCAGAGCTGACATGGCCTACGGCGGTCGGGGAGTCAAGGGCTCAATGAAAGCGGCTGACCGTTCCGGAGCGCCGACCGTCGTGATCATCGGAGAAGATGAAGTCGCTTCCAGAACCGCTCAGGTCAAGAACATGATCGACGGCACCCAAGTAGCCGTCGCTTTGGATTCACTGCTCGATGAAGTACAGCACCGTGCACCACAGGAGGGAACTTCGTGATCAGAACCCATCAAGCCGGCAGCCTGCGGGAGGCCGACGCCGGTCAGACGGTCACCCTTGCGGGGTGGATCGCATCGAGGCGAGATCACGGCGGTGTGGCTTTCCTAGACCTGCGAGACGCCTCCGGTCGAGTCCAGGTCGTGGTGCGCGAGCCCGAGGTTGCCCATCCGTTGCGTGACGAGTTCTGCATCAAGGTCACCGGTGAGGTCTCGATTCGTCCCGAGGGTAACGAGAATCCCGAACTCGCCACCGGTGCGATCGAAGTCATCGCCGATGAACTCACCGTCCTATCGACCGCGGCTCCGTTGCCGTTCCCGATCGACGATCGAGTGAACGTGGGTGATGAAGTCCGTCTGCGTCACCGTTACCTCGATCTTCGGCGCACGAAGCCCGGTGACGCCCTGCGGATGCGCTCGCGGGTCAATCAGGTTGCGCGCGATGTGCTCCTCGCTCGTGACTTCGTCGAGGTAGAAACCCCCACTCTCACCCGATCGACGCCCGAGGGTGCTCGCGATTTCCTGGTGCCTGTTCGGCTCCAACCTGGACACTGGTACGCGCTCCCGCAATCGCCGCAGTTGTTCAAGCAGTTGCTCATGGTCGGTGGGATCGAGCGCTATTTCCAGATCGCCCGCTGCTACCGAGACGAGGACTTCCGGGCCGATCGCCAGCCGGAGTTCACCCAACTCGATATCGAGATGAGCTTCGTCGAGCAGCAGGACGTCATCGAGGTCGGTGAGGCCGTCGTCCGCGCCCTGTGGGCACAGGTCGGTGGCTATGAGATCGGGGACATCCCGCGGATGACCTACGCCGAGGCGATGAGTCGATACGGAACAGACAAGCCGGATCTGCGCTTTGGCCTTGAACTCGTGGAATTGACCGAGTACTTCGCGAACACGCCGTTCCGGGTCTTCCAGGCTGACTACGTGGGCGCCGTGGTGATGCCCGGTGGGGCGGATCAACCGCGTCGGCAGTTCGACGCTTGGCAGGAGTGGGCCAAGCAGCGTGGAGCGAAGGGCCTTGCGTACGTGACCGTCGCCGACGATGGAACCCTCGGTGGTCCGGTGGCCAAGAACCTCAGCGACACCGAACGAGACGGACTTGTCGAAGCGGTTGGTGCCGCGCCCGGTGACGCGGTCTTCTTCGCGGCCGGGCGCGCTTCTGATGCCCGTGCTCTCCTCGGCGCTGCGCGGGTCGAGATCGCCGATCGACTCGAACTCGTCGACGCATCTCAGTGGTCCTTCCTGTGGGTGGTCGACGCCCCGATGTTCGAGGAAGTCGAGGCCGACGACGGCTCGATGGTGTGGACCGCGGTCCACCATCCCTTCACCTCACCGAACACCGAATGGCTCGACTCTTTCGAATCGTCGCCCGGCGAAGCGCTCGCCTGGGCGTACGACCTCGTGTGCAACGGGAACGAAATCGGCGGCGGCAGCATTCGTATCCACGATGGTGACGTTCAGCGCCGAGTATTCGAGGTGCTCGGGCTCGGGGAGGCCGAAGCCCAGGAGAAGTTCGGCTTCCTGCTCGAGGCCTTCAAGTACGGCCCACCCCCGCACGGCGGCATCGCCTTCGGCTGGGACCGCATCTGCATGCTTCTCGCCGACGCCGATTCCCTACGCGATGTCATCGCATTCCCCAAGACCGGCGGTGGGCACGACCCGCTCACCGGGGCACCCACCCCCATCACGGCTGAACAGCGGGCGGAGGCCGGCATCGACGTCGATCCGCTAGAGGAAGCTGCAGCCGAGGCAGGCACCGAGTAGCGCGATGACTTCGTTCGGCGGGACGCTGTTCGACGATCGGGAGCACGCCGATCGAGCGGATGCGCCACTCGCCGTCCGAATGCGGCCCACCACCGTTGCCGAAGTGGTCGGCCAAAGTGCCGCGCTGGCCGAAGGTTCGCCGCTGCGGTCCCTGTTGACCGGGGGCGTCAGGGGAGCGGTGTCGGTGGTCCTGTGGGGACCACCCGGCACCGGTAAGACAACGCTCGCAACCCTGGTGTCGAGGGAATCAGGTCGGGTCTTCACCGAGCTGTCGGCCGTCACGGCCGGCGTCAAGGATGTCCGACGCGTGATCGATGAGGCCCGGGATCGACTCAGGCTTCAAGAAATCGGCACCGTCCTTTTTGTCGACGAGGTTCACCGGTTCAGCAAGAGCCAACAGGACGCGTTGTTGCCCGCCGTGGAGAACGGCTGGGTCACGCTGATCGCTGCAACTACAGAGAACCCGAGTTTCTCCGTGATCGCCCCCCTGCTGTCTCGCAGCATCGTCGTTACCCTCCAGCCGCTCACCGACGCTGACGTCGAGCACGTACTGCGTCGCGCCATTGACCACGAACGTGGGCTGGGCGGCAGTGTCCAGGTGACGGACGAGGCCATCGAGTTCCTGGTGAGAACCAGCGGCGGTGACGCTCGACGAGGTCTCACCGCATTGGATGCCGCGAGTACCTCGGGTGCAGCCGTTATCGATCTAACGACCGTCGAGTCCGCGGTGCAGCATGCGGCTGTCCGCTACGACCGCGACGGTGACCAGCACTACGACGTCATCAGCGCCTTCATCAAGAGTGTGCGTGGCAGCGACCCCGATGCCGCGTTGCACTACCTGGCTCGGATGCTGGAGGCGGGAGAGGATCCCCGTTTCGTGGCTCGGCGGCTGATGATCCTGGCCAGCGAAGACATCGGTATGGCCGATCCCTCCGTGCTCCAGACAGCCACCGCGGCTGCTCACTCGGTCGCGCTGATCGGCATGCCCGAAGCCCGCATCGTGCTCGCTCAAGCCACGGTGCATGCGGCGCTGGCTCCCAAGTCCAACTCCGTTTACCGCGGCATTGATGCGGCGATCGCCGATGTCCGCGCCGGCCGGATAGGCACGGTTCCCTCCCATCTACGCGACGCCCACTACCCGGGTGCCGCGGCACTAGGCCACGGTCAGGACTACATCTACCCCCACGACGTCCCCGGGGGTGTCGCCGAAGCCGATTACCTACCCGAGGAACTCAGAGGAGTCCGGTACTACGAACCAACCGAGCACGGGGCGGAAGCGAGGTGGGCGGACATCGCGCGCCGGCTTCAGGAGCGTCGACGAGGTGAGTCGACCGACGCATAGGCTGTTCCCCGTGCGACGACTGGTGTGGACGGCGATTGGCGCCGCCGGTGGCATCTGGGCCTACCGCAAGGGCAGTGAGTGGGTCGACCAAGCTCGCGAGCAGGGTGTTGCGCTCACCGTTCAGCAGGTAGCTCTCAACGCGACCCAGACGGTGAATCAGATTTCAGCCACCATCGCCGAGCGGGGCCCCGGTCGCGCACGGACCATCAATCCACCGCAGCCCGGTGACCGAACCGAGCTCAGTGACCCAACACAGGAAGGCGGCACCGATGGACTCCGCTGAGATCCGAACGCGGTTCCTTCGGTACTTCGCCGAGAACGGCCACGAGATCGTGCCCTCTGCCTCACTCCTCCTTGACGATCCGACGCTGTTGTTCGTCAACGCCGGGATGGTGCCCTTCAAGCCCTACTTCCTCGGTGAGGCGCCACCCCCGTATCCCCGGGCCACCAGTGTCCAGAAGGTGGTTCGCACACTCGACATCGAAGAGGTCGGGAAGACCACCCGTCACGCGTCGTTCTTCCAGATGGCCGGCAACTTCTCCTTCGGTGACTACTTCAAGGAACAGGCAATTCCCTTCGCCTGGGAGTTGCTGACGAAACCCACATCCGACGGCGGCTACGGCTTCGACGAGTCGCGGCTGTGGGTCACGGTGTATCTCGACGACGACGAGGCCATCGACATCTGGCACAAGTCGGTAGGGCTTCCCCTGGACCGCATCCAGCGCCGCGGACAGGCCGACAACTACTGGTCGATGGGCGTTCCGGGACCGTGCGGACCGTGCTCGGAGATCTACTACGACCGCGGGCCGGAGTACGGAATCGAAGGCGGCCCCATCGCCGATGAGAGTCGGTATCTCGAGGTCTGGAACCTGGTGTTCATGCAGTTCGAACGTGGCGCTGGTCCTGCCAAGGAGGACTACCCGATCCTGGGTGAGCTACCGAACAAGAACATCGATACCGGCATGGGCCTCGAGCGGATGGCGGCGCTTCTGCAGGGCGTTGACAACATCTACGAAATCGACACAACCCGTTCGATCCTCGATACGGCAAGCGAATTGACCGGTGCTCGGTACGGCATGTCCGAGAAAGACGATGTTGCATTGCGGGTCGTCGCCGACCACGCCCGAACCTGCACGTTCCTCATCGGAGACGGCGTCGTTCCAGGAAACGAGGGACGTGGCTACGTCCTACGGCGTCTCATGCGACGAGTGATTCGCAACATGCGGATCCTCGGGGCACAAGAACCGACGATGGCCGAGCTCGTGAACGCCACGGTTCTGGCTATGGCGCCTCAGTACCCCGAGCTCAACGATGAAGTCGACCGCATCCGGAGCATTGCGGTCGGTGAGGAATCGTCCTTCGAGGCAACTCTGCGCACCGGAACCCTGCTGTTCGAAACAGCAGTCGCCGAAGCCAAGCAGTCCGGCTCCACGACGTTGCCCGGCGACCAAGCGTTTTCGCTGCACGACACCTACGGCTTCCCGATCGATCTCACGCTGGAAATGGCATCGGAGCAAGGCCTCGCGGTTGATGAAGAAGGTTTCCGCTCGCTGATGGCCCAGCAGCGCGAGCGTGCGAAGGCCGATGCCGCTGCACGCAAGAGCGGGTTCGCTGCCACCACGGCGTACCGGGATGTCCTGGAAAGCGGCGGATCGACCTCGTTCGTCGGATACGAGTTCGTGACCACCGAGGCCACGATCCTGGGAATAGTGGCCGACGGATCATCGCAACCGGTCGCTACGGTCGGACAGCACGCCGAGGTCATTTTGGATCGCACACCTTTCTACGCCGAGGCCGGCGGCCAGTTGGGCGACCATGGTTCGATCACCACCAGCGATGGTGCGGTGTTCGAGGTCTACGACGTCCAATCGCCCGTTCCAGGGCTGTTCGTCCACCGCGGAGAAGTCCGCGATGGCGAATTGACGACCGGCTCTCACGCCGTGGCGAGTGTGGACGTCGCCCGCCGCAAGGCGATTTCCCGGGCACACACCGCGACTCACATGATCCACCGGGCCTTTCGTGAGCAGCTCGGGGACACCGCTACCCAGATGGGTTCGGAGAATGCCCCCGGTCGGCTGCGCTTCGACTTTCCGAGTCCAGAGCCGGTATCGGGTGCGGTGCTGCGCGATGTCGAGGCACGGGTCAACGAGATCTTGATCGAGGACCTCGACGTCCACGCGCAGGTCATGACCCAGGACGAGGCCCGGTCGATGGGCGCGATGGCGCTCTTCGGTGAGAAATACGGTTCCGAGGTTCGCGTCGTATCCGTGGGGGACTGGGCGCATGAGTTGTGCGGTGGCACGCATGCTCAACGATCCGGTCAGCTGGGCGTCATTTCCTTCCTATCCGAAGGCTCCATCGGCGCTGGCATCCGCCGAGTCGAGGCACTGGTCGGCGTCGATGCTTACCGTCACCTTGCCGCGGAGCACCTGCTGGTGCAGCAGCTTTCCGACATGGTCAAGGCCCCTCGTGATGAAGTCTTGAGCCGAATCGAACGCACCATTTCCTCTCTGAAAGACGCTGAACGAGAACTCGCGCGTTTCAAGACGGCCGATCTGCTCTCCAACACCGAATCCCTTCTCGGGGACGGCGTCGAGGTAGGCGGCGTGCGGCTCTACACCTTCCAGGCACCCGAGGGAGTCGGTGGCAAAGAACTTCGGGAGATCGCCCAGCACGCCAAGTCACGAGCCGGTAAGGACGCTCCGTGCGTCTATGTCGGGACCGCGGTTGCTGATGGAGCGGCATCGGTGATCGTTGCGTGTACTCCTGCAGCTATCGCCGCAGGAGTCAGATCCGGAGACGTCATCGGCACCGTGACGGCCCGCATGGGCGGTCGCGGCGGTGGCAAAGACGACATGGCGCAGGGCGGTGGGGGAGATCCCGAGCAGATCGAGGCAGCCTTCGCCGATGTCACGTCATCACTCGGCCAGCGTTAGAGGTCCCTGGAGTTCATGCGCATCGGACGTCGTCTTGCCCTCGATCCCGGAACAGCCCGGATCGGTGTGGCGGTCAGCGACCGGGACGGAATCTTGGCCAGCCCTCACGAACCTCTTTCCGCTTCCGACCCGACCCAGGCGATGGTCGCCTTGGACGAGGTCATTACGGAGGTGGAGCCCATCGAGATCATCGTGGGCCTGCCGCGGAGTATGGACGGAAGCGATGGCGCTGCTGCACTCAAGGCGCGGGAGTTCGCCGAGGAACTCGCCGGGAAAGTCTCGATCCCCGTGCGGCTGGTGGATGAGCGGCTATCAACTGTGCAAGCCCAGCGTGGCCTACACGCTCAAGGCCGGTCGATGCGTCAGAGTCGGAGCATGATCGATAGCGCCGCCGCCGCCGTGGTGCTCCAGCACGCGCTCGACACCGAGAGATCCAGTGGTCACGCCCCCGGTGAGGTCTGTTCATGACACACATGGACGAGTTCTTCGACGACGAAGACGACCTGCCTCCCTCGAGGAATGCGTCGAGCTGGGCACGGCGCATTACCGGAGTTGCTGTACTTCTCGCCATCGCAGCACTGGCATGGGGAACGTGGTCGTTCATTTCCGGGATCGGTGGTGGGTCAACAGCAGAGACCGACTACGCCGGGGAAGGCATCGGCGAGGTCCAGATCGTGGTTGCCCGCGGCGACACCCTGACTGCGATCGGTCAAACATTGGCCGATGCCGGAGTGGTCCGCACCGTGGATGCGTTCATCGACGCCGCGCAGGCCGATGAGGCGGCAGCGTCCATCGGCCCCGGCACCTACACCCTGCGTCAGCAGATGAGCGGCGCCAGCGCGGTCGCGCTCATGCTCGATCCGATCTCACGCGCGGACAGTCGCCTAGTCCTCCCCGAAGGACTTCGCCTGAATCAGACCATCGAGTTGGCCGCAGAAGCATCGAACCTACCCCTGGCGGAGTTCGAGCAGGTGCTCGAGAACCCCGGCGTCCTCCCGCTGCCTGCCTGGGCCGAACAGCGCCCCGAGGGCTTCATGTTCCCGGCTACCTACGATCTCGCCGGTGACGAAACCGCCGAGCAAATCCTTTCGACACTCGTGACACGTTTTGACCAATCCGCTGTGTCGCTCGATCTCGTGGCCCGTGCCGAGGAAATCGGTCGGACCCCGTACGAAGTACTGACGGTCGCGTCCTTGGTGCAGGCGGAAGTGCTGCCGGAAGACATGCGCAAAGCCGCGGCCGTCGTCTACAACCGACTCGACGACGGCATGCCCCTGCAATTCGACTCAACGGTCTCGTACGCACTGGGCATCGCGGAACTGCAACTCTCGGCCGAGCAGTTGGAGACGGATTCGCCGTACAACACCTACCAGGTGGAGGGCTTGCCACCGACTCCGATCAACTCCCCGGGGGAGGCCGCGATCGAGGCCGCGCTGGATCCGGCCAAAGCCAAGTGGCTGTACTTCGTCACGGTTAACCCGGACACCAAGGAGACGAAGTTCGCGCGGAACTACGACCGCTTCTTGAAGCTCAAGGCCCAACTTCAGGAGTACCTCGCGGAGAACGGCTGATGCTGCGGGCCGCGGTCTTGGGTTCGCCCATTTCGCATAGTCGATCCCCGGATCTGCACCGTGCGGCCTACGCCGCGCTCGGGCTCCCGTGGCAGTACGACGCCATCGAGTGCACGAAGGAGCAGTTTCCGGAATTCCTTGCGGGCTTGGATGAGCAGTGGCGCGGGTTGAGTCTGACCATGCCCCTGAAGGAAGTCGTCCTAGACGTCGTCGAGGACGTCGAGGAAATCGCACAGACGGTGCGCTCGGCCAACACGGTTTGGCGGAATGATGAGTCGTCGTCCTGGCGCGCGACCAATACCGACATCGCCGGGATGCGCAACGCGCTTGCCGAGGTTGGCGTCACCCGCGTCGAGCGGGTTCGAATCCTCGGCGCCGGTGCCACCTCCCGGAGCGCGGCCGCAGCGGCCGTGGATCTTGGGGCGACCATGGTGACGATCCACGCGCGACGCGAGGAGGCGGCGCGGGACGTGGCCATCCTCGTGGAGACGTTGGGAGGAAAGGCCGAGATTGCCGACCTCTCGCCGGACTATCGCGGGCAGGATCTCCTGATCAGCACCCTGCCGGCGGACATCGCTCGACCCTGGGCGACGGTGGCCGAGTCCCCGAGGGTCCCGGCAGGAGCTCTCCTGGATGCGAGTTACCACCCCTGGCCGACGCCCTTGGCGACCGCCTGGGCGGAGTGCTTCCCGGGCCTACCGGTTGCCAGTGGCCGAGACATGCTCCTGTGGCAAGCGGTTGATCAGGTTCGGCTGATGACCGGAGCGGTGACAGACGAGAACCGCGACGCAGTCGTCTCCGCGATGAGGGCGGCCTTGTCCACAGGGTGATCACGGGGCTGGCCGGGCCGCGTTGCTGCTTCCTACCGTCGAACCATGGACGGATATCTCGTGGTGGCCCAGTGGGTGTGGTTCGCGGTTTGGGCGGTGGCTTTGACCAGGGTCGATCTACGCGAACACCGATTGCCCAACACCATGGTTGCGATCGCTTTCGCCGGGGGAGTGGTCCTCACAACTGTGCGCTCGGTCGTGGTGGCTGACACGAGCCTGATGGTGAGTGCTGCCCTCGGCAGCCTCGCCGCAGTCGTGGCCTTTGCCGTGGCGCACGTCGTCGGCGGCCTGGGCATGGGTGACGTAAAGTACGCGGCCGTCACGGGTTGGGTGTTGGGCACGCTCGGATGGGAAGCCCTGTGGTGGGGTCACTTCGCGGGATTCGCGGCGGCCGGTTTCGTCGTCGTCGTCGGTTGGCTCACCCGGCGTATGCATCGCTCAACGGCTATTGCTTTCGGTCCGTTCATGGGTTTGGGATCGCTGGTGGTTGGCGGACTCGCGTTGGTTGGGGGATTCGGCTGACGCTTCCGGAATCATCTATGGCGAGCGGAACACGTGGACAGGTGAGACTTCGGACGTTATCCCTAGACCGAGCACGCGGGGGTAGACCCCGGGAGGCGATCTCGGTGTCGATACATCCAAGGCCCGATGCGTCCGAGGAGGTGACGGACCCCGGGTGCCAACATTGCAGATCCCATGAAGCGGTACGGGGCTCGCGACCGACGCAGCATGTTCGCCATGCCCAGCGGACCGATCTGCTGGTTGCCATCAGTGTCCACGAACACCGGCCCCTCGTGCACGGCGTCTTCGGGAACTCCCCACGCCGCGAGGTCCACCATTTGCCAGGGGACGATGTCCACCGGGGGATTAATGCGCTCTCGGATTGCATCGGTCCCGTTTTGGCAGACGCCGCAATCGGCGTCAAAGAGGAATGCGGGGCGGCCGGTGATGGTGGGTGATGCAGGCTGATCAGTCATACCTTCAGGATACCCCCGGGGGTATAAAAGTGCAGAATCAGGCGATTTGCTCCCGATCTGTCGGTGACCGCCCTGATTCGCGATCGCACCGCTGAGGTGCACGTCGATGTTGGTGGGACCACCTGCGATGATTCGCCGCATGGTGCGTTGGCTGACTGCAGGTGAATCCCACGGACAAGCGTTGACCGCGATCGTCGAGGGGATACCAGCGCACGTCGAGGTGACCAGCGAGGACATCGGACGCGACCTCGCGCGTCGACGTCTTGGTGTAGGCCGTGGCGCACGCATGAAGTTCGAGGCCGACGCCGTACGAATCCTGGGCGGTGTTCGTCATGGTTCGACGCTCGGCGGCCCCATCGCGATTGAGGTGGGCAACTCCGAATGGCCGAAGTGGGAGAAGGTCATGTCGGCCGATCCGGTGACCGACGAGGAGATTGCCGGTTTGGCTCGCAACGCACCCCTCACGCGTCCGCGACCGGGGCACGCGGACCTGGTGGGCATGCAGAAGTACGGCTTCGACGACGCTCGGCCCATCCTTGAACGGGCGAGCGCTCGGGAAACAGCAGCTCGGGTGGCCCTGGGAGCTGTGGCGCGCGCCATGCTCGAACAGGTGGCCGGCGTCTCCGTGCTGAGCCACGTCGTGCGAATCGGGACGGTCGAAGCGCCAGCATCGAGCGTGCCCACGAGCAGCGATACCGATCGAATAGACGAAAACCCCGTGCGGTGCCTGGATCCAGACGCCGCCGCTGCCATGGAGGAAGAGATCTCCCAGGCCCACAAGGACGGGGACACCCTCGGCGGTGTCGTGGAAGTCGTGGTGCACGGGTTGCCTCCGGGCCTGGGCTCACATGTTCACTGGGACCGACGTATCGACGCTCGCCTCGCTGCAGCGTTGATGGGTATCCAGGCCATCAAAGGTGTGGAGGTCGGCGACGGCTTCACCCTGGCGGCCACTCGTGGATCGAAAGCGCAAGATGAGATCGTCAACGACGACGGCACCCTGACCCGTACTTCCGGTCGATCCGGCGGAACCGAGGGTGGCATGACCACGGGTGAGACGCTGCGGGTCCGGGCTGCCATGAAGCCGATATCGACGATCCCGAGGGCCCTTGCGACGGTCGATGTCAGTACCGGGGAGGCCGCTCAGGCAATTAACCAACGGTCGGACGTGTGCGC
>CAJXUJ010000010.1 GCA_913061025.1 uncultured Actinomycetes bacterium
CTACCGAAGGGGAAGGTCGATCCTGGAGAGACGGTCCCCTGCACCGCCGTTCGCGAGTGCGATGAGGAGACCGGCTACCGAGTGGCGCTTGAGGCCCGGCTACCCACCGCCAACTATCGCGCGGACGATCAGGACAAGACGGTCGATTACTGGATCGGACGAGTTCGGGACGATGAAGGGTTTGCCCCTGATGAAGAGGTGGACGAAATCCGTTGGGTTCCGGTCCAGGACGCCACCACTTTCTTGACCTATTCAGACGATGCCGAACTCGTCCGTCTCGCCGCCGGCGCACCGAAGACCACACCATTGATCGTCCTGCGGCACGCGAAAGCAATGAAACGTGCTGACTTCGACGGCAAGGACGACGCTGAGAGGCCACTTTCCGGGCGCGGACGCGGTGAAGCCAAGCGCCTCGTCGACGTCCTTGATGCATTCGGGATCGAAAAGATCCACTCATCACCCTTCAAGCGATGCATGTCGACGGTCTCCCGCTTCGCCAAGACGTCCGGCGCAGACATCGTGGCCGAACACACGCTGAGTGAAGCCGGTCATCTCGCCGATCCGGACAGCACCGCTGCCAGAGTGATGGAACTTGCGGCTCAACAAGAGCCCACGGTGGTGTGCACACATCGCCCGGTGCTCCCCACGGTCGTCAGCGCCTTGTCTTCGGCACTTGGTCTTGCACCGGCAGCTATCCAGGATGATCCGAACTGGGATGCCCGGCTTCCCCCCGGCGCGATGATCGTGATTCATCGCGAATGGACCGAGTTGGGTCCGAGAGCTTTCGCGGTAGAGCAGCACTACCTTCCGCGCTAACGGCCGACAGCCGGGCGGCGCTAGACGATCTTCATGTAGGCAATCGCCCGGCTGCGCTGTCCGTTCGGCCTGACCACGATCGCGCGCACGGCACACAGTCCGACGTTGTCGGCTCGCACCGAACGTGGCTTCGTCTTGGTGCCCAAACGCGTGCAGACATCCGCCGAACCAGGGCGCACCGCAAGCCAGACCTTGTCCTTCTTGGCAACCTTGAGACCAGCCCACGTTGCGATTCTCTTGGGCTTGACGCGAACCCCCTCGGACGTGACGCCGTCGACGCTGACAACCTGAACAGGATCGGCGGACGCCTCATTGCCGAGGGCATCGATCGCGATCGCCGTCACCTCGTACAACGTGCCTGCCGTCGCCCCATCGATGACGCAGGCGCGAGCCGCACCGTCTACCTCGCATGAAAAGCCACCGGGTGCGGTGACAGCGCGGTAGCCGGAGGGCGCAGGCTCAACGATCGGCGCCTGCCACTCCACCAGTAGCCGCTCCCCGGCGATGGCCGATAGAGCAACCTGCTGGGGAGCATTGGGCGGTCCGCTGAGTGCTGGGACGTAGGACTGCAGCCAAGAAATGAAGGATGTGAGGCGGGTGAAGATGCCCGGGTAATCAGCACGCGCACATTCGAAGCCGACGCTGGTGACCCCGGCGAGCACCGGGCGTCCGGCAACATCGATCACCAGGGGGCTGCCACTATCGCCCTGACAGGCATCTACACCGCCCTGAGGGAGCCCGGCACAGATCTCTACATCAACGGAAAAACTCCCGCCGTAACGTCCGCATTCAGCCGCGTCGGGTCCACCGAGGATCTGAACTTGGGCACTGCGGAGTTGGTTCGATGGAGCCCCGTCGAATTCCGTGGATCCCCATCCGCTGATGGTTGCCGGAGTACCTGCAGGCGGCCAGACGGCGGCATCTTGTCCGGACGGCAGTGCGATGGGCGACATGGACGAGCCCAGGGGAAGTGGGTCACGCAGTTGAAGCAGTGCGACGTCATTCCGATAGTTGGCCTCATCCCAATCGGGGTGGACGAGGACTTGAACGACCGGGACCTGGTTTCCCGGCCCACGCTCGCTCAGCGTGCTAATCCCGGCGTGGACATCCAGGTCGACCGCACGGAGCCCCGCCACACAATGCGCCGCGGTGATGACCCACTGCGTGTCGACGATGGAGCCGCCGCAGAGCCGGTTGTCCGGCGTGGCG
Source organism: uncultured Actinomycetes bacterium (assembly GCA_913061025.1). Taxonomy (GTDB): domain Bacteria; phylum Actinomycetota; class Actinomycetes; order S36-B12; family S36-B12; genus S36-B12. Next base: position 2,026 of record CAJXUJ010000010.1, read on the forward strand.
AGAACAAGGACCTGCCAGGGGTGAGAAGTGATGTCCGTCGGTGTCCCCCCGACCACTGCCTGAGAAGCCGGCAACGGCCCAAAGACCAGTGTCATAAGGGTGACGGCCGCCGCCATCAGAGCAGCCACAACTCGTTGCCGCCGGCCTGTGCCGTTCACTCGACGTTCACTTTCCTTTCCCTTATGCGAACCCCTTCGTGTTCTAGCCTCGCCTTTCGGAGTCATAGGGCAAACCGAACAGCCGAGGAGCCGAAACACAGGTGTATGAGGACCAGACACGGGTGTCGCCGCAGGAGACCATGATGCAACACGAGGTTCACCTAAGGCGCGTGCAGCAGCACTTCGTCCAGGCTGCTTGCTCCTGCGGGTGGTTGAGCGCCGCTCGTCGGTCGGAGTCCCTCGCCGCCGAGGAGGGCCGCGACCACGCGATCTTGTACGACGGAGCATTCTCTGCAGAGATCACCTGACTCGGCCTACATCACTCTGCCGTAACCCCTTTGCCGAGCACTACAACGCCACCGTCGCTGACGGTGTAGAGGCCACGATCACGCTCGAGGTCGACACCTATCTGGGTGTTGTCGGGAACAACCACGCTCTTGTCCAAGATTGCGTGCCGGACGACCGCATTGCGGCCGATGCGCACGCCGGGCATCAGGACGCTGCCCTCGACGTAGGCACCGGCATCGATGACGACGTTCGACGCCACGACGCTGGTGCGCACGTGTGCCCCCGACACGATGCTGCCCGCACCAACCATGGACTCGTGAGCATTACCTCCCTCAACGAACTTGGCCGGAGGGTAGGGCGGCAGGTTCGTGAGAATCGGCCACCGTCGGTTGTAGAGATTGAAGATCGGGTGCACCGACACCAGGTCCATGTGCGCATCGTGATAGCTGTCGAGCGTTCCAACATCGCGCCAGTAGCCCGCGTCACGGGCGGTGGCACCAGGAACGATGTTCTCCGCGAAGTCGTACACGTGCGCGAGGCCCTGGGCGGTAAGCGCAGGGATGATGTTGCCTCCCATGTCGTGCACCGAAGCCGGATCGGCAGCGTCAGCACGCAGTGCCTCGAGAAGTACGTCTGTTGAGAAGACGTAGTTGCCCATCGAGACGAATGATTCGTCTTCACTCCCCGGAATGCCGGGCGGATCCGATGGTTTTTCCAGGAAGCTCGCAATCGTTCGACCATCTGCCGCAACCTCAATGACGCCGAAACTGCTGGCCTGCGATCGCGGCGTGCGAATGCCCGCCACCGTGACACCCGCACCGCTGTCGATGTGTGCCTCGACCATCTGCATCGCATCCATGCGATAGACGTGATCTGCTCCGAACACCGCGACGTACTCCGGGCTCTCATCGAACACCAGGTTCAGACTCTGGAAGATCGCATCAGCGCTTCCGGTGAACCACCGTGGGCCGAGACGCTGCTGGGCCGGTACCGGCGTCACGTAGTCACCGAGCAGGGTCGGCATCCGCCACGTCTGGGTCACGTGCCTATCCAGCGAATGCGACTTGTACTGGGTAAGCACGCACACGCGCCTGAGTCCGGAGTTGATGAGGTTCGAGAGCACGAAATCGACGAGCCGGTACGAACCCCCGAATGGCACCGCGGGCTTGGCCCGGTCTGCCGTCAGCGGCATCAGTCTCTTGCCCTCGCCACCAGCGAGGACCATCGCGAGAACGTGCGGTTCTGCGCCCACGGTCACAGGGTAACGGCCTTCCGGCCGCGAGTGCCTAGGCTTTGCTGCTATGCGCGTTGCCATGGTCACCCGCGAGTGGCCGCCCGACATCTACGGCGGTGCCGGCGTTCACATTGCGAACCTCGTGGAGCATCTCCGAGAGCTCACCGAGGTTGATGTCCATTGCTTCGGCAGCCCTCGAACGGACGCAACGGCCCAATCAGTTCCGTCTTACCTCGAGGGGGCTAACCCTGCTCTGCAGACCCTCGGGGTAGACGTCGGCATCGCAGCATCCATCAGCTCCGAAGCCGACATCGTCCACTCGCACACCTGGTACGCGAATCTGGCCGGTCACATCACGTCGCTTCTCCACGGTGTGCCACACGTCCTCACCGGACATTCGCTTGAGCCCCACCGGCCCTGGAAGCGCGAGCAGCTCCAAGGCGGCTACGAGGTTTCCTCCTGGGTGGAGCGGACAAGCTATCGGGACTGCGACGCTGTCATCGCCGTCAGCCACGGAATGCGGACAGACATCCTCGACGCCTACCCCGAGGTGGATCCGACCAAGGTCCACGTCGTACACAACGGAATCAACACGCAGACCTACTCCCCGGATTCGAGCACCGCAGCGCTCGAGAAGCACGGCATCAGCACCGATGAGCCGTACGCGATATTCGTCGGCCGCATAACGCGACAAAAGGGGCTGGTCCATCTTCTGCGAGCAGCTCGCTCCTTCGACCCTTCGATCAATCTCGTGCTCTGTGCATCCTCACCCGATACCCCGGAAATCGCGGAAGAAACCGCACGGGCAATAGAGATCTTGCGCACCGAACGGCGAGAGGGTTCGGTCACCTGGATAGAGGAACAGGTCGATCGCAGCTCCCTAATCCAGTTGCTTACTCACGCTTTGGTGTTCACCTGTCCATCTATCTACGAACCCCTCGGCATCGTGAACCTCGAAGCAATGGCGTGCGAGACCGCCGTCGTCGCGAGTTCCGTCGGCGGAATCCCGGAGGTGGTCGAGAACGGTGTTACCGGGACCCTCGTTTCCTACGACCCCGACGATCCAGCGGCCTTCGAAACGGCTTTCGCTTCGGCCGTGAACGATCTCGTTTCGGATCCTTCGAAGGCAGCCGATTTCGGCCGCCGAGGTCGAGAGCGTGCAGTGGAACACTTCGGTTGGGACGCGATCGCTGAACAAACCATGAACGTCTACCGGTGGGCTATCGCCAACCAGGGCCGCTACCGGGGATGAGCGATCTCGCAGAACCACTACCCGGAGTTAAGCCTGCCGCCCATCGATCCCTCTGGGTCGGCTACACGCTCTATCTCCTCGGTGCCCTCACCTTCGCGCTGAATGGAACGGTCTCGAAGGCCATCCTGCTCAGTGGTGTCGACTCCGCTCGCCTGTCCCAACTCCGGGTAACGGGAGCATTCCTCTTCCTGCTGGCCTTCGTGGCGATCAACCGCCCGAAGCGCCTGCGCATCGAACGCCGCGAGTGGCCCTTCCTGGTGGCCTACGGGATCTTCGGCGTCGCGATGACGCAATACCTGTTCTTCGTTGCGCTCCAGTACCTGCCCGTCGGCGTTGCTCTGCTCATCGAGTTCACCGCTCCCGTGTTCGTCGCACTCTGGTTTCGGTTCGTTCTTCGCGAACCCACTCGGCGCACCGTCTGGCTGGCACTCACCATCGCTCTCGTCGGTCTGGCCCTAGTAGCCGAGGTCTGGCGAGGATTTTCGTTCGAAGCGATCGGCCTGATCGCTGCCCTCGGTGCCGCCCTCGCACTCAGCGCCCACTACCTGATCACCGATAGGCAGATGCGCCAGCCCGAGCCGCGCGATCCGGTGTCGCTGACGATGTGGGGCTTCGGCTTTGCGTCGTTGTTCTGGGTGGTGGTCCAGCCTTGGTGGTCCTTCCCCTGGACGGATCTGTCTGGGAACAGCGACGCCAGCCTGGGAGCCATCATCGGTGACCGACCCCTCTGGTTACTGACCGCATGGATGATCGTGCTCGGCACCGTCGTGCCGTTCTGGCTCGTGGTCGCCTCGATGCGGCACCTGCGTGCATCCCAGGCGTCGGTCATCGGGTTAACCGAACCGCTGCTAGCGATCATCATCGCGTGGCTCGTACTCGCCGAGTCGCTGGCGGTTGTCCAACTCATCGGTGGTGCACTGATTCTGACCGGAGTCGTCTTGGCTGAACGTTCACGTCAACCCCGCTGAGTATTCTGCGCAGATGCCAGATCCGCGGTCACCGGATGCTCAAGGGGTGTGCTTTCCGCTCGGCGGTGACGATCGACGCAGCACGTCGGCAACCGGTCGAGCGATCTTCGCCGACTCGATTCGTGCCATAGATCCGGCGATCGCCGCGCGCATCGAACACACCCGGGATTGGCGCAAGGGCTATATCCCTCCACTTCGGGACATCGTTCTGGCCGCCGCGCAGTCAACCGAGAATGCTCTTTCCATCTCGCGTCACGGCCTGGCTTCGGCCGAACAGCGGTTCACTTTTTGCCGAGGGGATACCGAGGTTCCTCTGCATCAGGCCACGTCTGCTTTCGAAACGCGCGGACTCGCATCAGTGACCGTCCGCGGCCGGGCTGCATCCGAGGGAGAGCTCTCCGTTCCCTACAAAGGCGGTCGCCTCTTCGGTGACGAACTCCGCCGACAGGTGGACTCGTGGGTTGCACGCGGTATCGCGGAACCTTCCTTCGGGACTGCCATGCACCTCGTTCTCGACAACCCGGACTGGATGGATCTCCGGGACATAGACATCGCCTTGCTGGGAGCAGGGGCGGAGATGGCACCAACCCGGTCGCTACTGAGGTGGGGAGCCCGGGTGCACGCCGTCGATCTCCCGCGTCCCGGGATCTGGGAACGCCTCACCGCTATCACCCGAAGCACCGCCGGAAGCCTTCGCATACCCATCGCACTCGACGCCGACGGCAACCCGCCCTTTGTGGTCGAGGGAGACGTTCATCCCGACGACGACGCCACTATCTGTGGTGCAGCAGGCGTCGATCTCATCTCTCAGATGCCTGAGGTTCGCACCTGGCTGGCAGAAACCGAGCACCCCTTTGTCCTCGGTACCTACGCCTATGCGGACGGCGCGCAACACGTTCGGCTATCCATGGCCAGCGACGCCATCGTGACATCACTGGTGGGCGAGCGAAGCGACATCACCCTCGCCTATCTGGCGACACCCACGGACGTGTTCGTCGTACCGATGGAGTGCGTTGAGGCGAGTCGCCAACGTTGGGAGAGCCGCGGTATCGGCAGCCTCTTCCAGGCCCCCTTGCGCATCGCACGGCAATTCGAGCCGAACTATCCGAATGTGTATGCCACCGCCAGTGGCACAAGCGTGGGCTTGAACGATTCGATCATTCCCCAGCAGGGGCCCAACTACATACTCGCCAAGCGCATTCAACGGTGGCGGGCTCTCGTCGCGCGCGCAGACGGCATCCCCGTCTCGCTGAATCTTGCGCCGGCCACTCGAACCCGATCTGTTGTTCGCAACCGGGCGCTGGCGGCCGCCTACGCCGGTGCAGACCGCTTCGGCGTCGAGGTATTCGATCCATCCACATCCACCACCCTCATGGCGGCGATGCTGGTCCACGATCTGCGCAACCCCACCTCTACTGCTCACCCGGATACTCACCTCGACAACCCCATGGATCTGTTTGTGAGCGGTGCCAACCACGGAGGTTTGTGGCGCGCTGCTTACGCTCCTCGCTCCGTTCTGGGAATCGCGGCCGTTCTCGGCATGTTCGAGTCGCGCGCCTAATCAGTCCCCGCATAGAAGGAACCCGCGCGGCTGGGGGGTTGACGCGCGGGTTCCGAAGGTGTGCGAGGCACACCCACGCCGTCGGGGGGACGGCGCATGACAGTGTGCCCGCAATCGATTGTCGAATCCATGCCTTTCGGCGAAATACCCGGCCAATATTCGTATCGGCCTTGCGCAAAGCTCTCTACTCGGTTCGAAGGGAGACGGCCTCGGCCAACGCACGAGCGGGAGACGAAAGCGCGCGTTCAAAAGCCAACTCAGCGGCGCCGATGACGATGCTGTCGGCCCCGAGTTCGGGTTTCACCACGTCAATGTGCGTGCTGTCGCGGGACAAAGTGAAACGCAGTTCCTCAACGATGGTGTGTTTGTAGGTTCCCAGCAGTTCCGCGAGGTGACCCGCGAGCACAACAGTATCCGGGTTCACCAGATTCACGACCGATGCCAACCCCTGCCCGACGGCGCGAGCTGCATTCGCGAGAGCGTTTGCTGATGCAGCATCTCCCTGCGTCGATGCACGCATAACGTCCGTAATACCCGCGGCAACTGGATCCATGCCGGCTGACCGGACAATCGTGTTTATTCCGATCGCGGTCTCCCAACAGCCGCGCGCTCCGCACCGACAGACCGGGCCTTCGGGATCGAATCGCAGGTGGCCGATCTCTCCGGCGTATCCGGAGGCGCCCGTCAGGAGTTCACCTTCGACGATCACTCCGCCACCGATGCCGACGTCACCGGAAACGAACACCATGGCGCGACTGTCACGGCCGGCACCGCGCGTCCACTCGGCCATGGCTCCCAGCTTGGCGTCGTTGCCGAGCAGGACCGGGACATGAGCGCCAAATCTTTCACGCATTGCTTCCCCGAGGATCACCCCGAACGGAACATCGACCCAACCGAGAGACGGAGCTCGATGGATGGTGGTTCGCGGTGGTTCACCTCCGGGGTCGATAACTCCGGGCATCGCGCATCCGATGCCGGCAATGATGACGTGATCGGGAAGTTCCTCGGCGATCTCCGAACTACCGGTCACCACCCGAGCCGCGACCTCATACGGGTCGGTGGATCCACGCCGGTGATCCTTACGCCACCGGTGCAGGATTCGGCCACCAAAACCCTCGACGACGGCACTACTGGAGTCAACGCGCAGATCCCACCCGATCACGGCGAGTGAATCGGGGACTGCAGAGACCATCAGCGAGGGCCGCCCTACCGTTCCGCCGGCCCCCGCACCTTCCTCGACTATCCCCGCTTCGACCAACTCGGCGACCAGGGACGCCACCGTGCTGCGATTGAGGCCGGTAGCCGAGCCGAGATCGGATCTCGACATCGACCCAGCAGCGTGCAGCGCACGCAACACCCGGGTGACGCCCCGACCGTCGATCACCGTCACGAGTAGAGCGCCTCCCGCGCCTGCCGATATTGCTCGCGAACCCGCGGTTCGGGACGTGGTTCGCGCACGACGGTTTCCCCGGGTCGAACGTCCGTCCACGATGGCGGCTCACCACCGCGCAGAACCCAGGCTGCCTGACGCGCGGCGCCGTCAGCGACGTACTCCCCGGCGGGTGGGATCTCTACAGGCACGTCAACCAGACGCGATGCCACCTCGACGACCGCCGGATTCGACGCGGCACCGCCGACCACGAGTACCCGGCGCGGGGCCACACCCACCTCGACAAGTGCATCGACGGCGTCGGCCAGACCGCCAAGCATCCCCTCGACGGCGGCTCGAGCAAGATTCGCCGGAGAGAGGTTGGTGCGGCTGATGCCGTGCAACGATCCGCGGGCGTTGGGGAGATTGGGTGTTCGCTCGCCATCGAAGTAGGGCAGCATCACCAGGCCCTCGGCGCCCGGCTCCGCGGAGATCGCCAGCGCGGCGAAATCGTCCATATCGACACCGAGCAATTCGGCGGTACTCGTCAGGATCCTGGCGGCATTCAACGTGCAGACCAATGGCAGGAAAGCGCCGGATGCATCGGCGAATCCTGCGACAAGCCCAGAGGCGTCACTCGTCGGTGCATCAGAACCCGCGAATGCGGTTCCCGAGGTTCCGAGAGACACGACAACGTCCCCCGCACCGATTCCCAACGCAAACGCGGCCCCCATGTTGTCGCCGGTGCCCGGCCCGATCAACACGGGAGAACTGCCGGATATCCCCAACTGCGCGCGGGCCGCGGCACCAACCTCGGCGACCACCTCGCGCGGCCCGGCTACTCGAGGAAGTTCCACGTCATGGCCGAGCGCGCGTTCGAGGATGTCGCGTCGATATTCACCATCACGGGGTGACCAGTAACCCGTGCCGCTGGCATCGCCGCGATCAGTGGTGGCCACCTCGGGGCGATCAGCGAGCAGCCAGGTGAGGTAGTCGTGCGGCAGCATGATCTGTGACGTTCGTGCTGCATTCGCCGGTTCGTTGCGAGCCATCCACCGAACCTTGCTTACCGTAAAGGCGGCGAGGGGGACGCTGCCCACTGCATCGGCCCAAGCACCCGGTCCACCGAGTTCCTCGACGAGTTCGGTGGCATCGTCGGCCGATCGGGTGTCGTTCCAGAGGAGGGCCGGCCGAACCACCTCTCCAGCTTCATCTAGCGCGACCATTCCGTGCTGCTGTCCGGCAACCGAGATGGATTCAACGCCCTCGAGCAAACCATCGGAACACGCTTCGACGAAAGCGTCCCACCATGCCGTGGGGTCGACCTCCGTTCCGTCCGGGTGAGAAGCACGTCCCTCGCGTACCCAGGCACCGGTATCGGCGTCGCGAACAACGACCTTGACCGACTGGGTTGAGGTATCCACACCTGCGACGAGAGTTGCTTGACTGCGAGAAGGAGACGAGGCGGTGGTCACGGAGGAACCGTGCCACAAATCCGGCTCCGGGGAGTCCTTGCGTGCAACTTGTAGGACGACCTATCACTTTGTACTCTGAGGCTATGGCCCCTAGCCCTTCACCCGATCCCGCGGACATCGCCAGCGGGATTAGACGTCGAGTCCTTGCCCACGTGTTGGCCAACAACGGTGGCTATCTCAGTCAGGCGTGTTCCTCGGCCGAGCTGCTCGCCGCCCTCTACGGACAAGTCCTGCGATTGGCCCCTACCGACGGTGCCTTGCACCCGCCCGCATTCGAAGCGGTACCCGGACCCGATTCACCACGCGTATCCGGCGGCATCTTCCACGGAGAACCCGGACCAGAACTCGACCGACTGATCGTCTCTCCGGCGCACTACGCACTCGTCGTCTATGCCGCGTTGATCGAAGCGGGACGCCTCGACGAGGCTGCTTTGGATCAGTTCAACAAGGACGGCTCCACCGTCGAGATGATCGGTGCCGAGCACTCGCCCGGCTTCGAGACCACCACCGGGTCACTTGCTCAGGCCCTCTCGACCGCCGGTGGTATCGCCCTCGGACGCCGACTCAAAGGTGAGTCCGGACGCACCTTCGTCTTCATGAGTGACGGGGAGTTCCAAGAAGGCCAAACCTGGGAGGCGGTGCAGGCACTCGCCTACTACGGACTGGATTCCGTTCGCGTGGTGGTCGATGTCAATCGAGCACAGTGCGACGGCCCGATGGATTCCGTCATGACGATCGAACCCCTCACAACCAAACTCAAGGCCTTCGGCGCGAGCGCCGAGTCAGTTGATGGTCACGACATCGCGAGTCTCAGTCGCGCGCTCGAGCGACCAACCGGCAAGCCACATTTCGTTCTCGCCTACACCGATCCGGTACGCGGCGTTCCACTCATGAACAAGCGTCGTCCCGTCCTTCACTACCTCCGGTTCACCGGACCCGAGGAGCGCAAGGAGTACGAGGACTTCTACGCACAGATGCTGCTCAACGGTTCGGAGGTTGTCCGATGAGCAACCAACGAAATGTGGAGATCGTCACCCGCCCGCACGTCGAGAACTTCATCGAGTGGTCTGCTGACAAGCCCGAGGTCCTCGTTCTCAGCGCAGACCTCACGAACTCGTGCGAGGTCGGCAAATGGCGCGATACCTACCCCGACCGCTTCTTCTCCATGGGAATGGCCGAGCAAAACATGGTGAGTTTCGCGGCCGGCCTTGCCCGTGAAGGTTTTGAACCGTGGCTGCACACCTTCGCCGTGTTCCTCTACCGCCGCCCCTTGGACCAACTTCAAATGTCCGTTGCCTACCCGAATCTGAAAGTTCGACTCGTGGGATTCCTACCGGGCATCACCACTCCTGGCGGCGTTACGCATCAGGCGATCGACGACGTCGCGGTCATGCGGGCGATTCCGAACATGACGATTCTGGAAACCGGCGATGCCACCGAGGTCGAGTCCGTCCTCGACGTCGCGCACGAGATAGATGGCCCGGTGTATATCCGGATGCTGCGCGGCGAGGTCCCACGATTGTTTCCTGAACCGATGCAGTTCAACACCGCACGCGTGCTCGCAGTGGCCGGAGCGAGCCTTGAGGATCCAGCCGACCTCGTGGTTCTGACATCAGGCATCGAGACAGAGGAGGCCCTGAGAGCAGTTCCAGCTTTGCAGGACGCTGGGGTGGGCATCACCCACCTGCATGTGTCCACTCTCAAGCCCTTCACCGATCCCACCGTGCTCACGGCGTTGCGCAGCGCGCGCAGCGGTGTCATCACGATGGAGAACCACCTGGTGACCGGTGGCCTGGGATCGGCGGTTGCCGAGGTGATGGCCGAGTCGGGCATCGGAACGCCGTTGCACCGCATCGGCCTGCACGACACCTACGCCCATGGAGCATCGCAGGCGTATTTGCTGCGTGAATACGACCTTGATGCCATGTCTTTGGTCCAAGCAGCCGGACAGTTGCTCGGGCGAACGTTTGATATCGATGCTGCTGACCTGGCACCGGTACGCATCGCCGCCACGCATAGCAGCGCGAAGGTTGAAGCACTGTGAGCACATCGACCGGCGATCGGATCGAGGTCGACTACCGAATCACGGGCGGCGATCCGGAGCAGATCGCCGAGGCCATCCGAGTCGAGCAGACCATCGAGTTTCCGTTCGACCTCGCCCCAGCATGGATCCAAAAAGAGGTTGTGGGTCACATTGCCGAGGTGTCTGACAACACGGTCACCATCGCCTACCACCCGGGAGTCGCCGGCGGTGGTCTGCCGCAGTTGCTGAACTTGCTCTGGGGAAACGTCTCTCTCTTCCCTGGCGTTCGAGTGACCGACCTCCGGCTCCCGGACTCGATCCTCAACCAGTTCCGCGGCCCTCGATTCGGCGTCGCAGGGCTTCGAGACCTATTCGAAGCACCCACGAGGCCTCTGCTGTGTACCGCGATCAAGCCAATGGGATCAACGCCGGACGAACTCGCCGAGATGGCCGGAACCCTGGCCACCGCGGGATTCGACATCATCAAGGACGACCACGGCCTCGCCGATCAACCCTGGGCATTGTGGAAGGAGCGCGTCGCCGAGGTTGCCACCCGGGTGACCGAAGCCGCAGCGGCCGCCGGGACCAATGCGGTCTACATGCCCAGCATGAATGTGACATCCGATCGGCTCACCGAGGCCGCTTTCTTTGCGAAGGAAGCGGGTGCCGGTGCTCTGCTGGTCTTGCCCGGCATCTGCGGCTTCGACGCGATGCGTGCACTGGCCGACAACGACGATCTGGGTCTACCCATCATGGCCCACCCGTCACTCCTCGGCTCGAACGTGGTGAACCCAACCCAGGGCCTGAACCACGGAGTGCTGTTCGGCACGATCATGCGGCTAGCCGGAGCCGATATCTCGATCTTTCCGAATTACGGCGGACGGTTCAGCTTCTCTCCCGAGGAGTGTGCTGACATCAAGAACCACTGCCTCGCGCCACTCGCAGACCTGTCTGCCGCCTGGCCGAGCCCCGGTGGCGGCATGACCTTGGATCGGATCGATGAGCTACTCGAGTTCTACGGCACCGACGCTGCACTGTTGATCGGCGGCGCCCTTCACCGAGGTGACCTCGCAAAGAACGCATCCGAACTCGTCGAGCGCGTTCACTCCTTCTAAGAGGAGTCTTCGGCGGAGACCTCTAACGAGGGAAAGCCCCTGCCACTCCACCGTCCACCGTCAGCACCGATCCTGTGGTGCGCGATGAACGGTCCGAGAGCAGGAACTCAACCGACGCCGCGACATCCGCGGTGGTCACACGCCGCTTGAGCAGGTTTCTTGCGGCGTAGAAATCCTCGAGTTGCTCGGGGGCAATCCCGTGTGCCGCGGCGCGCTCTTCCCGAAGTCCGCTGTCCCAGAGTTTCGAATTGTCGAAGACAGCATCGGGATTCACCGCATTCGCTCGAATGCCCGAGGCTCCGCCCTCGAGAGCCGCGATGCGCATCAACTGCACCATCCCGGCCTTGCTCACCGAGTAGGCACCGAAATTCGCGCCCGGACCGAACGCGTTCTTGCTAGCGACATAGACCAATGAACCGCCAATGCCCTGTTCCTGCATGACCCGCATGGACTCCCGCGTCAGCATGAAAGCGCTGGTGAGATTGATGTCGAGAGCCGATCTCCACTGCTCATCGGTGAGTTCAGTGAGTGAACCTGTGACACCGATACCTGCGTTCAGGACAACTCCATCGAGTCCACCGAAATGCGTCACGGTAGAACGCACTGTGCGATGGACGATGTCGGAATCCGATTGATCACCGGCCACGGTAATCGGCTCGGGGCCACCAGCTTCAACGATCGCACTCGCAACTTCATCAAGGCCCGATGAGTCGAGATCCGCGAGGGCTACCGAGCACCCCGCACTCGCCAGTGAGATCGCAATCCCGCGACCGATCCCAGATGCAGCGCCCGTAACGATGGCGATTCGACCGGAGAATTCCGCGGGAGCTGGTTTCAGACTGAGTTTGTATAGCTCCATCGGCCAGTAGTCGAAGCGGAACGTTTCAGCATCACTCAGTGGCTCTGGATCACCGAACGCCTCCAGCACCGTTCGCGCCACCGAGTGGGTGTGCAAAGCGATGTCGGCAGCGACAGCTGCATCCTTCGTGTTCTGACCCGTCGTTATCGCGCCAACACCGGGAACCAGAACCACGCGCGGCACCGGATCGTGCCCCGCATAACCCTCGGGCATGAGGTCGGAGTTCCGTTCAACGTAGGACTCGTAGTTCCGCACGTATGAGTCAACGGACTCGGCAACAGATTCCGCATCCGTTGATGTCAGAGCCATGGACAGCGGCTTGATGCGCAGCATGTGATCGGCGCTGGACACACCACCCGCCACGATGGTGTCGAGTTGGGGATGGTCGGCAACATCACGGAGTCGGTCATCGACCCGAAGCACTCGACGTCCAGTCCTTGAGACCGATCCACGCAGGTGGAGTAGCAGCTTCTCGAGTTCGTCGTCGGAGACATCATCGTGGCGCGCCGGCGGACCGGGGACGATCGAGTGAGCGTCGACAAAGGCACGGGCGCGATCAACAACCTCGATCGTGCGCTGGTAGCACGAATCGGAATCCTCGGCCCACGTGACGAGACCATGGTGAGCCAGGACAACGCCCTCGTAGTGCGCCAGATCGCCCACGATCGAACTCAGCTCGAATCCCGGTCGGATCCAATCGACGTACGCGAAACCATCACCGAGCGCTTCACGAGTGACCTGCTGGCCGTTCGCGTGGTTGGTCAGCGCACAGATCGCGTCCGCATGGACGTGATCGATGTGGGTAAACGGAAGGAAGGCGTGAAGAAGGGTCTCGATTGAGGGCCGTCGGGCACCGGGGTCAAGAAGTGCTCGGGTGACCAAGTCGGTCATCTCTTCGTCGCTCATCTCGCCGCGATCGCGCAGAGCGAGAAGCTCATTCAAGCGAAGGGCAGGGTAGTCCGAATCCACCGACCCACGCATGTCGGCACCTGAGCCCTTGACCCACATCACCTGCTGCTCGCGCCCCAGATGATCGGTGATCACCCCCTTCGCGGAAGTGTTGCCACCCCCGTAGACAACGAGCGATGGATCGTCACCGATGCGATTCGAACGGTCGACGAGTTGGTGCAGCGGTTGCAGCGCGTCGGTCATCAGATCTCCTTGGCGACCAGTTCGTCAACGGTGGGCGTCTCTGCGGGTTCCACGACTCCTTGCTCGGTCACGATCGCAGAGATGTAGCGCGCAGGCGTCACATCAAACGCCGGGTTGAAACCCTGCGCGCCGTCCGGAGCGACCCGAACACCGGCAAACTCGATCACCTCGGCTCCATCTCGAAGCTCGATCTCGATGTCGTCTCCCGACGCCGTCGCGAGGTCGACGGTTGATGACGGTGCAGCGACAACGAAAGGGATTCCGGCGGCATGGCACGCCAGCGCCACGGACACCGATCCGATCTTGTTTGCGGTATCTCCGTTTCGGGCGATGCGGTCGGCGCCGATGATCGCGACGTCAACCAAACCCCGCAGAATCGTTGAAGCCGCGGCTCCGTCGCTTTGGATTACGTGTGGGATCTGGTCGTGCGTTAGTTCCCAGGACGTCAATCTCGAACCTTGAAGCAGGGGACGGGTTTCATCGGCGAATACTTGCTCGACCTCGCCGCGCACATTCAGTTCCCGAATGATTCCAAGAGCCGTACCCCAGGCCGTGGTGGCAAGCGAGCCGGTGTTGCAGTGCGTCAGGACGCGAAGTGGTCGTTGATCTGTGTTGGCCAAGATCCAGTCGGCGCCGCGTCGAGACAACTCACGGTTGGCTGCCTCGTCTTCCTCGGCGATCCGATTGGCCTCGGCCAGCACGGCCGCCACACCATCGGCCACGAACGGGCGCACCCGATCAACACCCCAAGCAAGGTTGACCGCGGTGGGCCGAGCATTGCGAATCCGATCGATCTCGGAATCCCGGCGCGCGGTGTCCCAGTTCTCTCGTTCGGCCTGCAGTAGCGCGACCGCCACTCCGTACCCACCTACGGCCCCGAGGGCCGGCGCTCCTCGCACTACGAGTCGGACGATGGCGTCGACCACGTGATCCACGTCGGCGCAGGACACGTAGGTCTCGGTTGCCGGGAGTTCGGTCTGATCGATGAGCACGAGGGCGTTGTCGTCCCATCGCACCGCTCGAATTTCCGCCACCAGAACCTCCAATTGATCAGTTGTCCTACAACCTGAGGCTAGGCTAACGCAGGGAGGAGACGCCCATGAGCAGTAGTAGATCAACCGGTGCCCGAGTACCGCTCGGCCGCGAGATTGCCGAGGACCTACGCCGGCGGATAGTCGCGGGCGAGTTTGCCCCTGGTTCTCGACTCCCCAGCGAGGCCGAACTCTGTTCGCAGTACCGGGTCTCCCGGGTGACGGTGCGCACGGCAGCCAAAGCACTCGAATCTCAGGGTTTGGTCGACATCCGCCACGGCTCGGGCATGTTTGTCGTGGATTTCGGTGGTCAGATCCGGTCGGGCCTCCAAGAACTGCGGTCCATCACCGAGACCATCGAGGAACTCGGTTTGAACGCGAAGGTGCGCCGGGTTGCGCTCACTCGACGACAAGCAGATGAAAACGAACGCACCCGGCTGGATCTCACGTCCGATGATGCCGAGGTAGTAGCCGTCCACCGCGAAATCCTTGCCGACGACCAAGTGGTCGCGGTCTCCATCGACTCCATCCCTGCATCACTCGTTCCCGCGAGTGAAGATGCCGGACTGGGAAATGGATCTGTCTTCGCGGTTCTCGACCGCATCGGTTTGACGCCGGTTCGCGCACTCGCGGAGATTCACGCGGTTCGTGGGAACGATGTTCCGATTGCCGAGGGTC
Source organism: uncultured Actinomycetes bacterium (assembly GCA_913061025.1). GTDB lineage: Bacteria > Actinomycetota > Actinomycetes > S36-B12 > S36-B12 > S36-B12. Next base: position 17,189 of record CAJXUJ010000010.1, read on the forward strand.
ACGTCGCCGATGAGTTACTGATCCTTCTTGACCAAGTGCACTACGACCGTTCCGGTGATCCCGTGGCCTACAGCAAGACCTACTTCGTGGAGGGCCGCTTCCAGTTCGTCATCCTGCGCACCCGCTAGCCCAGCACAATCACTGCGTGACGATTCGCGCAATCGATGGCACCCGCATCTTCGACGAGCACCCGCGAAGGATGCGCCGTAGTTCAGACTTCTCGGTGGAGTCCACCGCAAGACGCCAGCGGTACTTCACCGCCACCCAGGTCTTCGCGTACTTGCACACGCCGCGCTCGGGTAACCACTCGGCTGGATCGCGGTCGGACTTGCTGCGATTGGACGACGCAGAAACTGCAATCAACGCACCGGCAAACCCGAGATCATTCGCGAAACGCTCACGTGTGGCGGCGTTCCACCGCCAGGCACCGGAGTCCCACGCTTCCTTCAGCGGAACATAGTGATCAATGTCGAAGGAACTCGGGTTGCTGGTGACGTCACCGTCGTACGTGGAACGCCATCTCCCACCCGCAACGTCGCATCCGCGCACCTCACCGGACCTGCGCTCGTCGATCAACACCTGCTCGCGGGTATTGCAGCCGTCGCCATCGAGATCCGACCAGTGGCGAAATAGATCGCGGTCATAGCCGGCCGAACGCTCCACCGACACGGGAAGTGAATTCAGTACACGAATCGAATCTCGGCGCGTATCCGCGGCCGCCGGAGTCGCAACTCCAACACCCAAAGCAACTGCCGAAACAAGCATCACCCCGACAAGCCCGCTCCGCAGGCTCCACCGAGCGCGTGCCCATAGCCCCCCAGCCATACCTCTACTCTGACACGCATGCGTGTTCCTCGCTGGTCCGAACTGCGAGATCTCGTGCAGTTCGAGGCACCTACTCTCGACGCACGGAAGCGGGCCCTGCAGCGTGCGGCCAGCCTGGGGGACATCCGTCGTATCGCCAAGCGCTTCACTCCACGTGCGGTCTTCGACTACACCGACGGCTCGGCCGGTGAGGAACTCGCTCTCGCCCGACAACGCCACCTTTTCCGGTGTGTGGAGTTCCACCCGACCGCTCTCGTGGACGTCTCCGAGGTGAACCCCTCCACCACGTTCCTCGGCGAAGAGGTGGCTCTACCCATCGGGTTCGGACCCACCGGCTTCACCCGGATGATGCATCACGCCGGCGAACTCGCCACCGCGACAGTTGCGCAGGAAAACAACCTTGTTTTCGTGCTTTCTACTCTTGGAACCACGAGCCCCGAGGATCTCCAAGCGTCAGTGCCCCGAGGCAACAACTGGTTCCAGCTCTACATTTCCAAAGACCGATCGATCACTCACGATCTGATCGACCGCGTCGAGGCTGCGGGCTACAGCACCATCGAACTCACCATCGACACACCCGTAGGTGGTATCCGCCGCCGCGACATCCGCAACGGCCTCACCGTCCCACCGAGACTCACACCGGCAACAGCCATCAATATGGCAATGCACCCGAGTTGGGTGTGGCACGCGCTCACCACCGAACCGCTGGAGTTCGCATCGCTCAAGAACTCCGAGGGCACGGTCGGAGAGCTACTCAGCCGAGTGTTTGATGCATCCCTAACGCTCGACGATGTCACCTGGCTACGCGAACGCTGGAACGGAAAGCTCGTAGTGAAGGGCGTGCAAAGCGTCGTCACCGCAAAGGAACTCCAAGCAGCCGGTGCGGACGCGATCGTGCTGTCCAACCACGGTGGGCGCCAACTCGATCGTGCGCCGATTCCCCTGGAACTCCTGCCCGAGATCACCCAGGCAATTCCTGGCACCGAGGTCTACATTGATGGCGGCATTAGCGACGGAGCTGACGCCCTCGCCGCCATCGCGCTCGGCGCCCAAGGCGTGTTCGTCGGCCGTGCCCACCTCTACGGGCTCATGGCGGGCGGC
>CAJXUJ010000011.1 GCA_913061025.1 uncultured Actinomycetes bacterium
CGGGCCGTCGAGAGCACGAACAACGTCGGCGATGCTGATCGAATCCGGCGATCGCTCCAGTCGGTAGCCGCCCTCGGCTCCACGCTGGCTGACCACGAGCCCCGCCTGACGCAACTGGCGGAGGATTCCCTCCAGGAATTTGGCCGGAATGCCCTGGCTGCCGGCGATCTCGTCGCCCTTGGTGAGATGCGCCGGATCACGACTCCACGCCTCGGCGAGTTCCACGAGGGCGCGGGTGCCGTAATCGACCCGGGCTGAGACGTGCATGGCGTCATTGTTGCCTACCGCACAGATGCGAACCGCCGTTCGTCGCTTGAATGCGTCAGAATGGACCGGTGAGCACACCGAATTTCGCAGGAGCCGTGGACCTGGGGGCCCTCGCCTCCCAAAAAGAGCAGCAACGCAAGACCGATGCCGCCCTGGCGGGTGCGCCGGCGGGGCTGATCTTCGACGTGACGGCCGCCAATTTCCAGACCGAGGTCATGGACCGATCGATGACCGTCCCGGTCATCTTGGACCTGTGGGCAACCTGGTGCGGCCCGTGCAAGCAGCTCTCACCTCTACTCGAGCGGCTCGCCGCCGAGGATGGGGGTCGCTGGGTGCTTGCGAAGGTAGATGTGGATGCCGAGCAACAGATCGCGGCGGCTTTTCAGGTGCAGTCGATCCCGTCGGTCTTCGCGGTGATCGGTGGCCAGGTGGCACCCCTTTTCCAGGGAGCTTTGCCCGAGGCGCAACTGCGTCAGGCGATCGACAAGGTTCTCGAAGTGGCGGCAAGCCAGGGAATCACCGGTTCGCTCGAGGGTGCCGAGGAGCCGGTGCAGGAGGAACCGCCGGGCGATCCACGATTCGACGCAGCCGTCACCGCCATCGATGCTGGTGACTGGGGTGCGGCGAGGGCGGCCTATCAGGTGATCTTGAACGAGAGCCCTGCCGATGCGGATGCCAGCGCCGGTCTCGCGATGGTCGATCTGTACGAGCGGACCGAGGGAATCGATCCGGCTGCCGTACTCGCCGCGGCCGCGGATACGACGAATGTCCAGGCTCAGATGTCGGCCGCAGATGTCGAGGCGCTCCAGGGTTCATGGTCCGAGGCGTTCACCCGTCTGATCGATGTCGTCCGCATCACCAGCGGTGACGAACGGGAGTCGGTTCGCAATCGACTCATCGAGCTATTCACGTTAGCCGGTGACGATCCAGCAGTTCCCAAGGCGCGAACGGCGCTCGCCAGCGCTTTGTTCTAACTCGCGAAGGACCGTTAGCCGCGGTTCGGATTGCGGGCGGCTAAGTAGCAGGCTCCCAGCGGCGGTATGGCAATCGGGGCACTCGCCGGCCGTCCGTTCCAGGGCTCTTCAGTGGCGGCGACCTGACCAAGGTTTCCCAACCCCGACCCCCCATAGATCGAGGCGTCGGTGTTCAGAATCTCGTGCCACGTTCCGGCCCAGGGCAACCCGATTCGTGCCTCGGTGCGTGGAACGGGGGAGAAGTTCACGATCACGGCAACACAATCGCCGTTGCTGTCCCACCTGAGGAACGAGAACGTGTTCGAATCGGTGTCTTCGGCGTCGATCCACTCGAACCCGGTCGGCTCGTGGTCCCGTTGCCACAGTGCCGGGTGATCGCGGTAGACGCGATTGAGGTCGCACACCGTGCGCCACACGCCTTCGTGTTCGGCGAATTGCAGCAGCCACCAATCGAGTCCGCGTTCGCTCGACCACTCATCCGACTGAGCGAACTCCGCGCCCATGAACAGCAACTTCTTGCCCGGATGGGCCCACATGAACGCGAGGTAGGCACGGAGGTTTGCCAGGGCCTGCCAACGATCTCCGGGCATTCGTGCGATCAGCGAACCCTTCCCGTGCACCACCTCGTCATGCGAGATCGGAAGGATGAAGCGCTCGGAGAAGGCGTACATGAGCGAGAAAGTCATCTCGTTGTGGTGGTACTTGCGGTGGATTGGATCGCGGCCCACGTAGTCCAACGAATCGTGCATCCACCCCATGTTCCATTTGAACCCGAAACCCAACCCTCCGGCGTAGGTCGGAGTAGTGACACCGGGCCAGGCGGTTGATTCCTCGGCGATGGTTACCGCACCGGGCACGCGCTTGTAGACCGTTGCGTTCATCTCCTGAAGGAACTGCACGGCGTCGAGGTTCTCGCGGCCTCCATGTTGGTTGGGAGACCACTGACCCTCCTCGCGGGAGTAGTCGAGGTACAGCATGGACGCGACGGCATCCACGCGCAGGCCATCGATGTGAAATTCCTCAAGCCAGAAGAGCGCGTTGCTCACCAGGAAGTTGCGGACTTCGCGACGGCCGAAGTCGAAGACGTAGGTTCCCCAGTCGGGGTGCTCGCCGCGCCGGGGATCGGGGTGCTCGTACAGGCAGGTGCCGTCGAAGCGCGCCAGTGCCCATTCGTCTTTCGGGAAGTGGGCGGGAACCCAATCGATCAGCACCCCGATTCCCGCTTGGTGCAGTGCATCGACCAGATAGCGAAAATCATCGGGGCTGCCAAAGCGTGAGGTGGGCGCGAAATATCCGGAAACCTGATAGCCCCACGATGGCCCGTACGGGTGCTCGGAAACCGGGAGCAACTCCACGTGGGTGAAACCAGTGTCGGTGACGTAGTCGACCAGTTGCTCGGCCAATTCCCGGTAGGAAAGGCCGGGCCGCCACGAACCGAGGTGAACCTCGTAGATGGACATCGGCCCGGTGTGCGGATCCGCCGCTGCGCGAGCCGCCATCCAATCGTCGTCGTTCCACGTGTAGTCGGACTCGAACACGATGGACGCCGTGGCGGGTGGCACTTCTGCCGTGAAGGCGACGGGATCGGCCTTCGCTCGCCACACCCCGTCCTTGCCGAGGATCTGGTACTTGTATCGCGTACCGGCGTGAACGTCCGGCACGAAAAGTTCCCACACTCCGGTGCTGCCGAGCGAGCGCATCGGATGGGCGGTGCCGTCCCAGTAGTTGAAATCACCGATCACTCGGATGCCGATGGCATTCGGTGCCCACACTGCGAACGACGTTCCGGTAACCGGACCGAACACGCTGTCAAGCGTGCGCACGTGCGAGCCCAGGAAGCGCCACAACTCTTCGTGGCGCCCCTCTCCGATCAAGTGCAGATCCATCTCACCTAGGAAGGGCCAGAAGCGATAGGGGTCATCGGCGGGAATCGGGTCCGCGTCGTATTGGACGTCGATGCGGTAGTCGGGGATGGTGTTCGTCGGGATGACGCACATCCACACCCCGAGGGTTTCGTAGTCCATGGGGAAACGTGTGGGCGCCCCGTTGGCGCTTTCCGGTAGGACGACGGTCACCGCCCGCGCGTTGGGGCGCAGCACTCGGATGGTCACGGCGCCGTCGTGCAGGTGTGCGCCGAGTATCGAGTGCGGATCATGATGCGCTCCATCGACGAGACGCTGGATCTCCTCCCTGGCTACCGCGAGTGGCTTCATCGGTTCGGTCCCGTGACGGTCACCACGTGCGCGACGTTCTCCCATGGACGCAGGTGCACGAAGGTTTGCGCTCCCCATGTCCACGTGTGCCCGGTGATGTGATCGTGGGCCACGAATCTGTCGCCGGGATCCATGCCGAGTGCGTGCATGTCCCACCACACGGTGCTGGCGTGCTCGCGGTGTGGGTCGACCAGACAGGTCACGAGCACGATGTCATCCCCCACCCGTTTGCTGAACGCGATGACGTCGTCGTTGTCGGAGTGGTGGAACCGGAGCGAGCGCAAGTCTTGGAGAGCCGGGTGCTCGCGGCGAACGCGATTCAGCAATTCGAAGTAGGGGGCGAGGGTTCGCCCTTGACGTGCTGCCTGGGCCCAATCTCGGGGTCGGTACTGGTACTTCTCCGAATCGAGGTACTCCTCGCTCCCGGGTCGGACGGCGACGTGTTCGAAGAGTTCGAAGCCGCTGTAGACGCCGTAGGTGGGTGACAAAGTTGCGGCGAGAGTGGCGCGAATCGAGAAGGCCGCCGGCCCTCCGTGCTGCAGGTAGTCGTGGAGGATGTCCGGAGTGTTCGGGAACAGATTGGGTCGCATGTAGGCCGATGCCGGGCCCGCGAGTTCCGACAGGTACTCGGTGATCTCGTGCTTGGAATTACGCCAGGTGAAGTACGTGTAGCTCTGTTGGAAGCCAACCTCGGCAAGGGCCTTCATCATCGGTGGCTTGGTGAATGCCTCGGCCAGGAAGATCACGTCGGGATCGGTGCTGTTGATAGTCGAGATGAGGCGATCCCACAGCCACAGCGGCTTGGTGTGCGGGTTGTCGACTCTAAAGATGCGAACGCCGTGGGACATCCAGAAGCGGACCACCCGTTCGATCTCGGCGAATAGTCCCTCGGGGTCCGCATCGAAATACAGCGGATAGATGTCCTGGTACTTCTTCGGTGGATTCTCGGCGTACGCGATCGAACCGTCGTGGCGTGTGGTGAACCACTCGGGGTGCTCGGTAACCCAGGGGTGGTCCGGTGACGCCTGGAGCGCGAGGTCGAGTGCGATCTCCATATCGAGTTCGTGGGCACGCGCCACAAAGGCGTCGAAGTCTGTGATGTCGCCGAGGTCGGGGTGGATGGCGTCATGTCCGCCGCTTGCGTTGCCGATGGCCCAGGGCGAACCCGGATCTCCCTCGGCCGGGTCGAGCGTGTTGTTGGGGCCTTTGCGGTGCGCGGTTCCGATGGGATGGATTGGCGGGAGGTAGACCACATCGAAGCCCATGTCCGCGATGGCGGGCAGGCGATGCGCGGCCGTGGCGAAGGTGCCGGACTTCAGCGGCTTGGTGGTGGCTCCCTCGCTTCGAGGGAAGAACTCGTACCACGCTCCGACGAGAGCGCGCCGCCGCTGCACAAGCAGCGGCCAGGGTCCACTCGAGCTGGCCTGCTCGCGCAGTGGGTGGGCGCGCGTTACCTCGGTGAGGTCGGTTGCGGTAGCAGCGGCGAACCGAACCTGACCGGGAAGGCGAGCGTCCTTCATCGTGGCGGTCGCGGCCTTGATGATCGCCCGCTGCTCGGTCGATCCCTTGGGCAACTTGCGCGCCACCCGCTGCAGGATCGAGGCACCTTCGGCAAGCTCGAAATCGACGTCGATGCCCTCGCCGATCTTGATCCGTGCACGCTGGAGCCACCCGAGCCAGGGGTCGGACCAGGCGTGGATGGTGAAACTCCAGGGACCCATCTCATCGACGGTGATCGAGCCGGTCCAACGGTCGACTCCATCGGGGGAAGGGAGCATCGGTGCAACCACGGAGGTGTTCGTCTTCGAGTCACGCACCGGGCCGGCATGCACCTCGACGGTGAGTGGCGCGTGGCCGTCACGAAAGACGGTGGCACTGATGGGGATGGTCTCGCCGAGGGCTGCCGCGGCCGGGCGGCGCCCGCAGGCGACCTGGGGCCAGACGTCCACAATGGGAATCCGCTCGGATAGGCCATCGGCAGGCACGGTCACGGGGTTCGCGGTCCCCGTCTGGGCGGACTTTCGAGACCGCTGCGCCATGACTATGAGCGTAGTCGTTTCCTCACTAGCTTTCGGGCCGAATGCAATCGGTTACGGAAAGGAAACCTCCGGGGACTAGGTTGTGGCGACGTGAAGGCAATCCGACGATTCACCGTTCGGGCCGTGCTGCCCGATTCCCTTGCCGGGCTCGAGGAGCTCGCGCTCAACCTGCGCTGGTCCTGGCACCCGGAGACCACGGATCTGTTCGCCGCTATGGATGCTGATCTGTGGCGCGACTGTGAGGGTGATCCGGTTCGGATGCTCGGTGAGATCTCCGCGGAGCGGCTTGCCGAATTAGCCACCGACGACGGCTTCGTCGGATGGGTTGCGCACGCTGTCGGTGAATTGCACGCCTACCTCGGTAGTTCCCGCTGGTTCCAGCGCTGGTCACCCGAGGCCGACTCGAGCGCAGACCTCAGTGGCGTCGCCTACTTCTCACCGGAGTTCGGCGTCACCTCAGCGTTGCCGCAGTACTCCGGTGGCCTGGGAATCCTCGCCGGAGACCACCTCAAGGCCGCGAGTGACCTCGGCGTACCGATCATCGGGCTCGGCCTGTTCTACCGATCCGGATACTTCCGCCAGAGCCTGTCGCGAGACGGCTGGCAACTCGAGCAGTACCCGGTCTGCGACCCCGATGCCTCGCCTGTTGCACTGCTGCGCGACGAGACCGGTGCTCCGGTGCACGTTTCTGTCGGGCTTGCAGGTGGACGGGTGCTCGCCGCCCGCATCTGGGTAGCACGCGTCGGTCGTATCCCACTTTTGCTGTTGGACTCTGGCGTCGAGGAGAACGGGCCCGCCGAGCGCGAGGTCACCGATCGGCTCTACGGCGGAGGCGGTGAATACCGCCTCCAACAGGAGATGCTGTTGGGCATCGGTGGTGTCCGGGCGCTTCGTGCCTACTGCCGCCTTTCGGGTGCACCAGAACCCACGGTGTTCCACACCAATGAGGGTCACGCGGGATTCCTCGGTCTGGAGCGCATCCGCGAACTGATGCACGACAACGCGGGATTGGACTTCGATGCCGCGTTGGAGGCCACGCGCGGCGGCACCGTCTTCACCACCCACACCCCGGTACCCGCCGGTATCGACCGGTTCCCGATGTCCTTGATCGAGCAGTACTTCGGGGGAGACAACGCGGCCCCCGGCATTCCGGTGGACCGGATCCTGCCGCTGGGTGCCGAGGACTACCCGGGCGGTGACCCCGCGGTGTTCAACATGGCGGTCATGGGGCTCAGGCTCGCCGGTCGGGCGAACGGCGTCAGCCTGCTGCACGGTGAGGTGTCCCGCGGCATGTTCTCGGGGCTGTGGCCGGGCTTCGATGCGGCCGATGTGCCGATTACCTCGATCACCAACGGCGTCCACGCTCCCACCTGGGTTGCCCGCGAGGTGATGGATCTCGCACGCGAAACGGTCGGCTCCGAACTCGTCGAGAGCGCACGCGGCTGGGAGGCCATCGCCGACGTTCCCGAGGATCGCATCTGGGAGACCAAGCGCGTATTGCGCGAGCACCTGGTCCAGATGACGCGTGCGCGACTGCGTCGTTCGTGGATGGCGCGAGGCGCGGCTCCCGCTGAACTGACCTGGATCGACGATGTCATGGACCCGGACATCCTGACCATCGGATTCGCGCGTCGGGTGCCGTCCTACAAGCGCCTGACACTCATGCTGCGAGACAAAGACAGGTTGCGCGACCTGCTGTTGAACGAGCAGCAGCCCGTGCAGTTAGTGATCGCGGGCAAGGCGCACCCGGCCGATGACGGCGGAAAGCGGCTGATCCAGGAACTGGTGCAATTCACCGACTCCGAGGATGTCCGACATCGAATCGTCTTCCTGCCCGACTACGACATGGCGATGGCCGAGGTGCTCTACCCCGGATGTGACGTCTGGCTGAACAACCCCATCCGTCCGCTGGAAGCCAGCGGAACCTCCGGTATGAAGGCTGCGCTCAACGGCGCGCTGAACCTGTCGATCCTCGATGGTTGGTGGGACGAGTGGTTCGACGGCCGCAACGGATGGGCGATTCCATCCGCGGATGGCATCGATGATGCCGATCGACGCGATGATCTCGAGGCGGCGGCGTTGTACGACCTCATCGAGCACTCCGTCGCTCCGACTTTCTACGCTCGCGACGATCGCGGTCTGCCGCCGCAGTGGTTGGACATGGTTCGGCACACCCTTACCTCGCTGGGCCCGAAGGTTCTGGCCACGCGCATGGTGCGCGACTACGTGGAGCGGCTCTACCTTCCGGCAGCACAATCGAACGCCGAACTCACTGCGTCGAACTACGCCCTCGCCTCGTCGCTGGCCGAGTGGAAAGACCGCGTGCGCAAGGCGTGGCCCGAGGTACGTGTGGACCACGTCGAGTCCGAGGGCGCGGCAGATGTCATCACCGCCGGGACAAACGTGGAGGTCCGGGCGTTCGTCAGCCTGGGTGAGTTGAGTCCTGATGATGTTTTCGTCGAGGTGCTTTCCGGTCGAGTTGACTCCGATGATCGAATCCAGGATCCGACGAGCACTCCGATGCAGGCGGTTGAGCAGTACGAACAAAATCGCTGGAAGTTCCAGGGACGTTTGTCGGTGGATCACAACGGGGCCTTCGGGTACACCGTCCGGCTGCTTCCCCGACACGCGGGAATGGTCGCTCCGGTAGAGATGGGCCTCATGGCCGTGCCTGCATCCACGCAGGGCATGGTCGACGGGCCGCTGCGCTAGCGGGGTCTGGGCGGTGTGCGGTCGATATGCAGCGGCACGAGATGCTGCCGAGACCGCCGAATGGTTCGAAGCCGAACAGTTGCCCGCTGTCGAGTTGCCGCCGCGCTACAACGTTGCCCCAACCAATGAGGTCTACATCGTTCGAGACGAAGACGGTACGAGATCGGTCGCAACCGCTCGTTGGGGGCTGATTCCTTCGTGGTCGAAGGATGCCTCGCACGCGAGTCGGATGATCAATGCTCGGGCAGAAACCGTCGCCTCCAAACCCGCCTACCGCTCGGCCTTTCGTAAGCGTCGATGTCTGGTTCCCGCGGACGGCTACTACGAGTGGCGTGCCCCGACCACGAATCCGAGCGCCTCGGGAAAGGGTGGGAAGCAACCCTTCTTCATCCATGCCGCCGACGGGCACCAGCTCGCTATGGCGGGCATCTTCGAAGTCTGGGTCGATGGAACGTCGAGTGCTCCAGTGACCTCGTGTTCGATCCTCACCCAGGAATCTGTGGGGGAGTTGGCAACCATCCACGATCGGATGCCGGTTCTGGTCCCGCAATCGCTGTGGGCTCAGTGGCTGGATCCGGCGAGTGTAGATCCGCAGGAACTGCTCGAGGAGATCATCGAGGTCGATCGACGTAGCATCGATGAACTCGTGACGTCTTATCCGGTGTCCACACGGGTGAACAAGCCGGGCAATGAGGGTCCGGAGTTGATCGCATCGACTGGTTCGAGCGAAGCAGTCGTGCAGGGCGATGGACTCCTCGACGCGTAGAGTCGCGACTGATGACCACCACGACGGATGCGGATAGCGCCGCGGACGAGAACGCGAGTGCGTCGCTCTCGGATTCGGAACTAGCGTCGATCTTCGAGGCAGACGCGCTGCCGTACCTCGATCAGTTGTATGGCACGGCACTTCGGATGACCCGCAGTCCGGCCGATGCCGAAGATCTCGTCCAGGACACCTATGCGAAGGCCTTTGCCGCGTTTCGTAGCTACGAACAGGGCACCAATCTCCGGGCGTGGTTGTTTCGAATCTTGCGAAACACCTTCATCAACAATTACCGCAAAGCGCAAAGGCAACCATCGTCCGACCCGTCCGAGGAACTGACCGATCGCCAGTTGCTCGACCTCGAGGAGCGCAGTTCCGGGGGTGTTCGCTCGGCGGAGAACGAGGCGCTGGAAAGGCTCGGCGATGAGGAGATTGCGGCCGCGATGGCGACGATCCCGGAGGATTTTCGGACCGCCGTCTATCTCGCGGATGTCGAAGGATTCAGCTACAAGGAGATCGCGGACATCATGGACACGCCCGTGGGAACCGTGATGTCTCGCGTTCACCGGGGAAGAAAAGCGCTGCGCGGATTGTTGACCGACTATGCACGGGAACGTGGACTGCTGCCCGAGGACGGTCAGCAAGAGTCGGAGGCTTCGAGCCGGGAGAGGGCGGGTGAGTCGGCATGAGTTGCGGACGACCGCATGAAACACCCTGCACCGAGGTCATCGCGGCTATGGGTGCCTATGTCGATGGTGAGGTTGGAGCCGAGGAATTTAGGTTGATCGCGATCCACATCACCGAATGTCCGCCGTGTGAACGCGAAGAACAGGCTTACCGCAGGGTCCAGGCGTTGGTGGTGCGTGCGGTTCGGCGGCCCGTTGCTCCGGAGGCCCTCCGCGCCAAGGTGCGAGCGGATCTCGTCGCCGGACAGGCCGGAGATCCCGCGACCTCGGAGTAGGCTCGCGCGCGATAGCGATTCGACGGGGGGATCGACGGGGGCTACACCGGGGAATTATCGAACCGACGAGGAGACATGGCACACACGATCAGCGCTGAAATGGTGGCGTCGGTTCACAGCATCGCGGTTGCTCCAGGCGATCAGGTCGCCGCCGGTGACCCTCTCGTGGTCCTGGAGTCGATGAAGATGGAGATTCCCGTGCTTGCCGAACATGCCGGCACGGTTGAGGAAGTCTTCGTTGACGTGGGAACCGTGGTGCAAGAGGGCGATGCCCTCGTGGCATTGGCCTAGGGGCGATCGTGAAGGGCAGCGGAGAACCTTCGGCCGCCAACCGTGACTCGTGGCCGGGACTTCTGGGGCACGCCATCGCTCGCGTCGGAGAATCCGACACCGCTGAGGTGCTCGGCAGTGGCGACGTCCACGTACTGGGAACGCCCCGACTCATCGCGTTGATGGAAGCGGCGACCATTGAGGCACTCAGGGGAGTCCTGCCTGCGGGTGAAACCACGGTTGGCACCGCAATCAACGTTGTTCATCGACGACCAACCCCGGTCGGTGCGGAAGTTGTGGCATCGGCGCGCGTCACGTCTGTCGATGGCAAGAAGATCCATTTCGAAGTGTCGGCCGACCACGTGCTCCCGACGGGGGAGCGGGTGGAAGGCATCGGACGCGGCACGGTCACCCGAGCGGTGGTCTCGCGTGAGGACTTCGCGGGCTAGATCTCTGGGGTGGATCCCGGTTCTAGATTCCGGTCGTCGATCGCGGGTACGCGACCTCCGGATCGGTGAGCACGTTGACCAGGTAGGGCCCATCGTGCTCGCGCGCACGATCCAATGCCGGGCCAATCTCGCTGGCCTCGCTGACCGTCTCCCCGGCGCCCCCGAGGGCGCGGACAACGTCGTCGTAGGCAACCGGAGGTAGGTCGGCGATGACGTCATAGCCGTAGAGAAAGCGCATCGGGTGTCGTTCTAGACCCCAGCCGGAGTTGTTGCCGACCACCATCGTGACGGGAACTCGATGTCGGACCAGCGAATCCACATCCATCAGCGAGAAGCCCGCGGCGCCGTCACCCATCAACAACCACGGGTGGGCGTTTGGTCGCGCGATGTGGGTACCGAGCGCGTATCCCGGTCCGGTCCCCAGACATCCGAAAGGCCCGGGGTCCAACCAGCATCCGGGTGATCCCGGCTCGATGAAGCGACCCGCGAACGAGACGAAATCACCACCGTCGCCGATCACGACATCGTCGGCGGCGATTCGAGTGCGCAATTCACCGTAGATGCGAGCGGGGTGGATGGGGGAGGCATCGCTGGTGAGGATCTCCTCATCCGCCGCCCACGCCTCTCGAGCTATCTCCGAGAGTCGTCGCGCCCACGCCTGCACAGCGTCTGGGTCCGCAGAGGTCACGGTCCGGAGTTCGTCGAGGGCTGCCCCGATATCGCCGACGAGCGGCAGTGCGTGCGACGCATGATGCGCCACGTTGGATGGAGCGTCGATCAGATGCAGCACAGTGGTCGGTTGTTCGCCGCCATCCTTGGGGCCAAAGGTTCCGTAGCCGAGGCGGAAATCAAGCGGAGCACCCGCGACGATCACCAGGTCCGCGTCGGCGAAGGCGGTCGATCGGGCTCGGGTGACGAGCAGGGGATCGTCGGGGCTGAGGATGCCCCGGCCCATGCCGTTGGCGATCGTCGGAGTGCCGGTTGCTTCAACGAAGCGCCGGGCAGCATCGACGGCATCCCCGGCCCACACGTCGGATCCGATGACCAGCACCGGGCGCGATGCCGCAGCCAAGAGTTCGACGGCTCGGTCGACATCACCTGCAATGGCGCGGTTCGTGTTGGTTTCGTCTGGATTCTCGTCAGCCGTGGCCACCGACGGTGTGAAGAGCACGTCCATCGGGATGTCGACGAAGACCGGACCTCGATGCGCGGTGCGCGCCTGCTCGAAGGCCGACCGCACCCCCGATTCGACGAGCGAGGGGTCGTGGATGGTTGTTGCTGATTTCGTCACCGGTGCCAGAAGGGGAACGTGGTCGAGTTCCTGCAAGGCTCCCGAGCCCCATCGGTAGTTGGGTGCGCGCCCACCGATCACAACGAGTGGGCTGCCATTCATCCACGCACCGGTGATGGCGCTGATCGCATTCGTGACGCCGGGACCGGCCGTCACCGCGGCGAAGCCCGGTACCCGGCTGAGTTTGCCGACCGCCTCGGCGGCGAAGACAGCGGTCTGCTCGTGCCGGACATCGATCAACGGGAGTCGTCCGTGCATTTCAGCGGCGCGGGTGTCCGGGGCGGACTTCACTGCATCGACACCCCCGACCGCTGCGTCGTAAAGCGGGAAGATGTGGGCACCGGAGAGGGTGAAAAGAGCGTGGGCTCCGTGGGCCACTGCGGCATCGATCGCGTGGTGACCGCCGTGCTGCGCGGGCAAACCTGAATCGGTCATCGGTCCACGCTACTTTGTATTCCGTGCCGATACCCGCGCGATTGGTCAACGAGCGCACGGATCTGTCAGCCGCTGACCTCGAACATCTGACATCGATCGTCGAGGAATGGTCGTTGCTCGCCGATTTGTCGCTATCCGACCTTGTCTTGTGGTTGCCGACCTGGAACGACGCCGGCGCGGTGGCCGTTGCGCATGTGCGTCCCACCACTGCACCCACGAGCGTGCCCGAAGACGTCATAGGCAAGTTCCTGCCGCGGGGCCGCGTCGGCGCCCTCGACCAGGCCGCGACGTTCGGACGCACCGTCCAGGCACGCGATGTCTCCAACCCGCTAGTTCCCACCGCACTCGAGGCGTACCCGATCCACCGCCCGGTGCGGGCTACCCGGTCGGCCGATAGCGAGGGGGAGTCCGGCCGGGACCGGGACGTGATCGGGGTGGTGGTCCGCCATGCGTCGTCGGCGCCGCGCGTTGCCGGACAGCTGGAGGATTTTTACCTCTCCACAGCGGACACTCTGCTGAGCATGCTGGTCTCGGGTGCCTTCCCGGTGACCGAGACGGTCACCGGAGCCACTGGTCGTCCCCGGGTGGGCGATGGCGTGGTGCGGTTGGATTCCACAGGGGCGGTTGCGTACGCGAGTCCTAATGCGGTCAGCGCACTTCGGCGCCTGGGTTTGGCCATCGATTTGGTCGGTGCGGACTTTGCCAACGTCGTCGTTCGACTCGTGCACCGGCACGGGACGGTGGATGCGTCGTTAGCCGACCTGGCCCGCGGCAAGGTGGCCGGTCGAGCCGACATCGAGGGATCGAATGCGACGGTGCTGCTTCGCTCGATCCCGTTGCAGGGTGCCCATGGCGGTGACGGTTCGCTGCTGTTGTTGCGGGACACCACCGACATTCGGCGACGTGAACGCGCCCTGCTGTCCAAGGACGCCACCATCCGGGAGATCCACCATCGGGTGAAGAACAACCTGCAGACGGTGGCGGCGTTGCTGCGCCTTCAGGGACGTAGATCCGATGATCCGGCGGTATCGGCTGCCCTGGCCGATGCTCAGGTCAGGGTCGCGGCGATCGCGGTCGTGCACGAGGCACTCTCGGCGGATCCAGGTCCGGATGCAGACCTCGGAGAGTCGGTGGATTTCGACCGTATCGTTCGCGCGCTCTTCGCCGTGGTGGTCGATGACCCGACCACGGGACCCACGCTGGAGACGGTCGGGGATGCTGGACGGCTTCCGGCGGAGACCGCTACGCCATTGGCTATGTGTGTGTCCGAACTCGTCCACAACGCGGTGCAGCATTCGCGGGGGACCTACGTCCGGGTGAGCGCCTCGCGTGAACCCGGGTCACTGCGCATCGACGTCAGCGACGACGGCACGGGATTCGATTCGACGCAGCTGGCAGAAGCCGGGCTGGGTTTGCAGATAGTGCAGTCGTTGGCGACCACCGAACTCGGTGGAGGGTTCGAGTTCGCCGAGCAGGACTACGGAACGACGGCGATCGTGACGGTGCCGATCTAGGCGTTGGTGCGAGCCCGGAGGCGGGCATTGCGGCGCTTCAGCGCGCGTCGTTCATCCTCGCTGAGCCCGCCCCAGACGCCGGCGTCCTGGCCGCTCTCGAGAGCCCAGCGCAGGCACTCGTCGACGACAGGGCAGCGTCGGCAGACGGCCTTGGCTTCTTCGATCTGGATGAGTGCCGGCCCGGTATTGCCGATCGGGAAGAACAGCTCCGGATCCTCGTCACGGCAGGCTGCCTCGTGGCGCCAGTCCATGCGTCATCACTCCAAAAAGGTGGGCACCGGGGTCACCAGCGCTCGTGAAAGCAGTCACGATCGGGCCCAACTGAGAGGGGTTTCGGGGGGTCTCCCCGGTAACCCTCGGAGGAAGGCGACCCGAGCGTTCCTGCTTAGGGCTCACCTAGGGTCGCAGAGCGGGCCGGTGCGCACAACCCCAAAGCACGACGTTTCGGGCCTCGAGCTTGTCATTTTGATCACAAGTGGGATAAATGTCCGTTTTATTCCCGGCTACGGACCCATCACCAGCAGGGCACCGGGGTGGGCGGTGAAGACGGCTCGCGAGGTGATTCCCATGCCCTCCCCGTCGATTTGGATCGGCACCGGTTGCTGGCTATCGAGTGTGAACGTGGCCTGATCGTGCCATCGAATGATGCTGGAACCCGAGGATCCCCGATCCGCCCGAGCGAGCATCCTGGTTGCTGCACGAACGGTGGTCAGCGGACCGAGACCGCGGAGGGCGAAGAGGTCCAGGCCCGTCTCGAAGGAGGCGTGCGGACACGGATCGACCGGCACCGAGCCGAAGTAGGTCCACGGCGCGGCGTTTTGCACGATGCCCAGGACCACACCGGACTGCGGCGTCGAGCCGGGGCGGGTAAGCGTCATGGTCGGTGACCGGCGGTCCTTGAAGTACTCGCGGACCGTGGTGACGAAGTAGCGCATCGGAGTGGCGCGACGTCCACTACGGCGCTGTTCTTCCATCGACGCGATAATCCTGGCATCGATGCCGAGCCCGGCGTTTACCGCGAACCAGCGCTCGAATTCCCCGGTCTCCACGCGACCGAGACCGATGCGTCGGAAGACGCCGTCCCGCGTGGCCCGGAGAATCACGCCGGTGGCCTCGACCGGGTCGGTCGGGATATCCAGGGCCCGGGAGAAGACGTTGGCACTCCCGCCGGGAATAACGCCGAGGGCGGGTACGGAGCGTCCGGGACCGTCACGAAGAATCCCGTTGAGAACCTCGTTGACGACACCGTCGCCACCGAGCGCGATGACCGCGTCGAGGCCGTTGTCCAGAGCCCACTCGCCGAGATCCACGCCGTGTCCGCGGTGGGTGGTGAACGTGATCTCCAGGTCCAATTCGTGCGACAGGGCCTGCACGATCACGTCCGCGGTACGCGTCGAGGTGGTGGTTGCCCGGGGATTGACCACCAGGAGCGCCCGCATGGTCCGGAGCCTAGGCTGATTTGCGTGCGCCGCCCGACACAGCCCTTGCTCATGGTGCTGGCCGCAATCGCGGCCGTCGAGGGCGTGGTGCTCGTGGGCTATGCCGGGTACGACGTCATCCAGGGATTGACGGTCGGACTCACCGGACCGGCGGAAGTATCGAACCTCCCGGCATTGGTGCTGCAGATCGTCATCTTCGCCGCACTAGGTGCCGGGCTGATCGCGATTGCCCGCGGATGGTGGCTCTCGAAATACGGGGCGCGGGCTCCGTTCATCCTGGCCCAATTGCTGGGTTTGGTCGTCGGCTTCCCGCTGGCCCAGGCGCCGGACTCCGGCACGCGTGCGATCGGCGTTGCTCTTGTGGGCGCCGCGCTGATCGGTATCGCCGTCTCGTTGCTGCCACCGGTGACGCGAGCGATCGTCGATTCGAACTAGCGCGCGGTTGTTGACGTAGACCTCTCGAATTCGACGGGTGCATCGAATGCCGCACGCCGACTAGCTCGGCGCAGGGCTATCAATGTGCCGCGACCGGCAATCAGGATCAGTCCGGCCGCCAGTAATGCACGCGGAATGTCGAAGCCGAGCGACGTCACCACGCTGAACCGCAACCATGAGGTGAGATTGTCGATCGGACTTGCCCCGGGTGTGAAGGCGATCTGTGGTGCGAGGTCCATGGTGAATGGCCAGAACCAGAGGTTGAGAGCGAATCCGAAGGCAACGGCGGCGATCGCGGCATAGCCGGCGAGGAGCACCACTTCGCGCCACGGGTGATCGGGCGCCAGCCGCCGGACCGCCGGAACTCTCGCCAAGAGTCCGGCACCCAGGCCGATCCAGGCTGCCGCGATCATCTGGAATGGCAGCCACGGTCCGATTCCTCCGGTGACCAATGCCGATGCGAACAGCGACACCGAACCGAGGACAAAGCCGAAGCCGGGACCGAGCGCGAAGCCTCCCAGGATCAGCACGGCCCAAATGGGTTCGATACCGGCGACCCCGGCTCCGAGTGGTCGCAGGGCTGCGATGACGGCCGAAAGCACGCCGAGCAGTGCAACCGACTTTGCATCCATCGCTCCGTCGGCGAATTGCGCAAGAACGACGACGAGGATGACGGGGATCAGCAGCGCAAAAATGAAGGGGGCGTCGTCGGCGTGCGCCACCAAAGTGGACTCCGGTGCGGCCAGGAAAGGCCACAGGAACGCCACGAGTCCGACCACCGAAGCGAAACCGATGGCCACTGCGGAGCGGGCTCCGATCGGGACCGCACCCGCGGTTCGATACGTGGTGGCTGGTGTGGTTGATGTAGCCGTTGTCACGCTGAGTCCTTGTCCCGTGCATCCTCACCGAGGGCCCGCCTGACTTGTTCGACCGTGAGCCAGGGTTGTGGTGCGAGCACCTTGGCAACCTGCGGTGCGAACATTGGCGAGGACGTGATGACCTCGGACGTTGGTCCGTCGGCCACTACTTCGCCGTCGGCGACGATCACCACCCGCGAGGACAGATCGGCGGCGAGTTCCACGTCATGGGTTGCCAGGACGATGGCATGCCCTGCTTCGGCAAGGTCCGTCATGATTCCGGCGAGCCGATCCTTGGTCGCGTAGTCCAGTCCGCGTGTGGGTTCGTCCAGGCAGATGACGGAGGGTCGCGACGCCAGCACGATGCACAGCGCCAGGAGCAGCCGTTGTCCCTCACTGAGGTCCCGTGGGTGGGTGCTGTCGGTGACCTCGGGGGCGAGTAGTGCCAGCAGCGCGCGGGTAGTGCCGGCATCGCACCCCGCGTCACGATCCGATGCGATGCATTCCTCGGCAACCGTGCTCGCCTCGAGTAGGTCACCGGGCTCCTGGGGGACGAGTCCGACACGGTGCACGAGTTCCGGCCCGTCGAGGGTTCGTGGATCGGTGCCCGAGATATCCACCATTCCGTTGGAGACCGGGGATCGGCCCACGAGGGAATGCAGCAGCGTCGACTTTCCAGCGCCGTTGCGGCCCATGAGTGCTACGACGTCCCCGGCGTGCAGTGCCAGCGACACCGATCGCAGCGCGGTGGTCGATCCGTAACGAACGGTGACATCACGCAGATGGGCAACCTCATCGGAGTCCGGCACCGGTCGCACGGGTGGGACATGACCAAGGAGCAGGTTTCGCAGAGTCGACGCCTGGCGCCGCGCGTCGCGCACGGTGACCGGGGTGGGGTCCCACCCGGCCACCCGGCCCAGGTGCACCACGGGTGGGGCGATGGCGGCGGTGGTCATGATGGTCGCTGGGTCTCCGATGGTGGTCGGCGTCCCGGGTGCGCCGAGGGCGATGACGCGGTCGGCGTACTGAATCACCCGTTCCAACCGGTGCTCGGCAAGTACGACCGTCACACCGAGGTCGTGAACGAGGCGGTGTAGGGCCGCGAGCACCTCCTCTGCCGCGCCCGGGTCGAGCGCGGATGTCGGTTCGTCCAGCACGAGGACGCGCGGGTGGGCGGTGAGTACCGCTCCGATCGCGACGCGTTGCCGTTGCCCGCCGCTGAGGCTGCGCAGCGGGCGGTTGCGGAGTTCCTCCAGACCCAACAGATCGAGTGTTTCTTCGACTCTGCGGCGCATCACCGTCGGGGCGATGCCCAGGCACTCCATCGTGTACGCGAGTTCCTCTTCGACTGTGTCGGTGACGAAGCTGGCAAGCGGATCCTGCGGAACCACGCCGACGATGTCCGCGAGGTCCCGGGGTCGATTGTTCGACGTGCTCTTGCCGTCTACCCGAATGTCTCCGTTGACGATGCCTCCGGTGAAGTGCGGAACGAGACCGTTGATCGCGCCCAGCAGGGTGCTCTTGCCCGAACCCGTGGGACCGAGCACGAGGACGAATTCGCCCTCGCTGATCGTCAGCGTGAGGCCCGAGATGATGGG
>CAJXUJ010000012.1 GCA_913061025.1 uncultured Actinomycetes bacterium
GGCTACCGGGCCTCGGCTGTCGCTTCGGTGATGCAGAACCTGGGCTGGGACAACGTGGTGCACGTGGACGACAACTTCGGAAACGCTGCCGTAGCCGGCCTGGAGATCGTCAGTGAAGAGGCTCCCGCTCGCGAGCCGGGCTGGACCTGGACCGCGTCACGTGCCAGCGTTCGAGAGTTCGATCCGAATGCCGTGAAGGGCAGCGTCACCGCCTAGCAGTCTGGATTTCGTGTCGGCCATTTGTTCGACACGAAAAGGTTCGACAGTCGACGACCCTCGACCGATCGTGTATGCCACGATACGAGTCGGGGGTCGTTGACGTTCATTGGAGGAATGCCCGTGGGTAGGCAGCGCACGTCCACCCGCGTGACGTACTCGCCGAAGGTTTTCATCCCGCTTACGCACCTATGTCGAGACCGTTGCGGGTACTGCACCTTTGCGCAGGCGCCTCGACACCTTCCGGCTCCGTACTTGTCGCTTGATGAAGTCGAGAACATCGCCACGCAGGGCGCTCGGGCTGGTTGCCACGAGGCGCTCTTCACTCTCGGCGAGTATCCGGAGGAGCGCTACGCCGAGGCCCGAAAGTGGCTCGATGACAACGGGTATGCCTCGACTGTCGACTATCTGGTAGCCGCCTGCCAACGCGTCCTCGACACCACCGGACTCCTTCCGCACGCCAATGCTGGAGCCCTCGGTCGAGACGACCTTGCGCGGCTTCGGACAGTCGCCCCGAGTCAGGGGATGATGATCGAATCGCTTAACCCGGATCTGGCCGCCCACCGCGGTGCGCCCGACAAGGACCCTCAGCGTCGGCTCGCAACCTTGGAATATGCCGGTGAACTCGCCATCCCCTTCACCACGGGGATCCTGGTGGGCTTCGGCGAGTCACGCGAGGATCGCATCGAGGCGCTCGAAGCGATTGCCGCGAGTCATGGGCGTCACGGCCATGTGCAGGAAGTAATTGTTCAGAACTTCGTGCCCAAGGCAGGGACGGCGATGCGCGGTGCGCCAGCCTGCTCGATGGAAGACCTTGTCGATGCCATTGAGCTCGCCTGCACCATCCTCCCGCCGGACGTCCATGTCCAGGCGCCACCCAATCTCGTAGACGACATCGGGGCCCTTCTCGATGCGGGTATCGATGATTTCGGTGGAGTCTCGCCCGTGACCGCCGATCACGTGAACCCCGAACGCCCCTGGCCGGCGCTCGACGCGCTCCGGGACGCAGCCGAATCCCGAGGCCTGGAGCTTGCTCCGCGACTCACGGTGTATCCGGAGTTCGCGCTGGACGCTGATCGCTGGATCGACAGCGATCTCCACTTCGCTGTTCTCGACAGGAGCGATGCCGAGGGGCTGGGTCGCGATGATCCGGGCGCGGTGTTCCCGGAGGCCTATGCCGATGCGGCCAATGTTGGAACGGGTGCCGAGGTTGTTCAGATCGGACGACGTTCCACGGCGTGGTACTCCGGTGCCGATCGCACTCCGACCACCCTCATTCCGGCTCGGGTAAGCATCTCCGGGGGCGTTCGCGAGGTTCTGGACGGGGTCGTGAGCGGAGAGCGGGTGGGGGCACCTGAGTTGGCCGTCTTGTTCGCCGCGCGTGGACGTGAGGTCGCGGCGATCGCAGAAGTGGCCGATGAACTTCGGTCACAGGTCAATGGTGATGGCGTCACTTTCGTCCGCAATCGGAATATCAACTACACGAACGTGTGCACCTACAAGTGCACCTTCTGCGGCTTCTCGAAGGGCCCGTTGTCGCTGAATCTTCGAGGACGCCCGTATCTCCTCGACGATGATGAGATCGTCGCGCGCGTGGTGGAGGCGGCATCACTCGGCGCTACCGAGGTTTGTCTCCAGGGAGGTATCCACCCGGACTTCGACGGTGACTATTACGTCCGGGTCACCGATGTGGTGAAAGCCGCCGTGCCGTCGATGCACGTCCACGGCTTTACTGCTCTCGAGGTGCTCGAGGGTTCCCGCCGTCTCGGGGAACCACTGGACTCCTATCTCGCCCGGATCAAAGAAGCGGGGCTGGCGTCCCTACCCGGAACGGCCGCCGAGATCTTGCACGACGACGTCCGAGCGATCCTGTGCCCAGACAAGGTCACCACCGAGGAATGGCTGATGGTGCACGAGACGGCACACAACCTCGGACTGCGATCCAACGTCACCATCATGTTCGGGAGTGTGGAACAGCCCGAACATTGGATCTCCCACATCCTCGCCACCCGTGACCTTCAAGATCGCACCGGCGGTTTCACCGAGTTCATCCCCCTTCCTTTCGTGCACATGGCTTCACCGGTCTACCTCAAGCGTCGGGCCCGACGTGGACCGACCTGGCGCGAAGTAGTCCTCATGCACGCAATCGGACGGATCGCGTACCACGGCTCCATCCCGAATGTGCAAGCGTCATGGGTCAAGTTGGGCATCCCTGGAGTGCTGCAACTACTTCAAGGCGGCGTCAACGATGTCGGTGGGACGCTGATGGACGAGAACATCTCGCGGGCGGCCGGTGCCGCTCATGGACAGGGGCTCGACGACGACGACCTTCGACGTCAGGTGGAGGGGATCGGCCGTCGTCTCGTTCAACGCACCACGCTTTATGCAGACGCATCCAACATTCAGGAGGTCGCAGGATGAAGATTCGCTCGGTTCACTCGGGGGTCCAGGAAACCCATCGTGAGGCACAAGCACCCATCGATCCGGCAACTGTCGTTGCCACCTGCGCGGTTGTGGTTGAGAACCCGCTCGCGGGTCAGGGGAGAGTCGATGACCTCTCGGAAATGGAAGCCCTCGGTGCCGAAGCCGCTGATTTTCTCGTCGGTCGCTGTATCGCGATGCTCGAAGCCGTCGGATGCACTGCCGCGGATGTTCGCGGTTACGGCAAGGGCGCGATAGTGGGCGTCGATGGCGACCGGGAACACAGCGCTGCCATCTTGCATCCGCGCTTCGGTGCTCCGGTACGAGCAGCCATCGGTGGGGGAGCCGACATCATCCCCGGCACTAAGAAGGTGGCCGGGCCGGGAGCGCCGATCACGATGCCGATCGGGAACAAGGATGATCGGTGGGTGTTCGACGACATGGATGCTGTGGACATCGTCGTGCCCGATGCCCCGCACTCTGACGAGATCGTGATCGCTCTCGCACTGTCGTGCGGTGGGCGTCCCGGAGCTCGTGTTCAAAAGCCGTAGCGCTGAGATCGAAGAGCGAGAAAGGTTGCCCCCGTGTTCAAAGCAATGATCCTGCTCACCCGTCGAGCCGACATGACCAGCCAGGAATTCGCCAACTGGTGGCTTGATGAACACGCGCCCCGTGCGCGTGAGTTGCCGGGGGTCCGCGAGATCCGATTCAATCTGGTGATCGATGCCGAAGACATCGATGGCGTTGCAGAACTCTGGTTCGATTCCCGAGCGGACTTCGAAGCGGCCTACGCAACCGACGTCGGCAAGGCGGTAGCGCAGGATTCACTCGATCATGTGGCATCTCGGGTTCGGTTGCTGGTCGAGGAGAACCAGATCCTCGAGCCGTGAGTAGACAACCCGAGAGCTTCCTCGGGACCCCGGCGACCGCTCCCGGTCCGCTGGGTCCGCAGATGCTCACGTCCATGGGTGCGATCAGGAAGGATCCGCTCGCCTACTTGGACCGGGTGTGGCGTGAGCACGGGGACATTGCCCAGTTCCCGATTCCGCGCCCGCCGAGCTATCTGGTCAACAGTCCGGCCGGTGTCCGACACGTCTTGGTCGATAACGCACGCAACTACGGGAAATCGACGATTCAATACCGGGCGTTGTCGCTGGTCACGGGTGAAGGGCTACTGACCTCGGACGGTGACACCTGGCGCACCCAGCGTCGCGTCATGCAACCGGCCTTCCACCACTCGGCGCTGGAAGCCGTTGGTGATCACGTGGCGCGGGCGGCGTCGCGAGTGGCGGGGCAATGGCGTGCCTATCCGCAGGGGACTGTCATCGACGTCGACGCGTTCATGATGGGTGCGGCCCTGGAAGTCGTGGCGGCTGCCCTGATGAGCACCGACCTGACGGGACAGTCCGGGGAGATAGCCGCCGCAACGTTGGATGCGCTCGATGTTGTGGTGGCTCGCGCGCGAGTACCGATCACTCCACCGGCATGGCTACCCACTCCTGCCAATCGAGTATTGAAACGTTCGGTCGCGCGCCTAGATGCGGCGGTGACCACGATGGTCGAGGCGCGGCGGGACGAGCCCGGTGAGGATCTGCTCGGCCTGTTGCTGTCCATGCAGGATGAAAGTGGCCGCTCCCTGTCGGTCGAACAGATCCGGGATCAGTTGGTGACCTTCATCGTGGCTGGACACGAAACGGTGGCGAGTGCCCTGGGTTGGGCCTGGGGCCTGCTCGCTGAGCACCCCGAACTGGGTGACAAGGTGGCGGCCGAGGCCGATCGGGTAGCGCCGGGCCGACCAATTGGATTCGGGGACTACTCCGAACTCACCTACTCCAAATGGGTTGTCGAAGAGACTCTCCGGCTCTACCCGCCGGCCTGGTTGATCACTCGTTCGACCAAGCAGGCTGATGTGATCGACGGCGTTGACGTTCCTGCGGGATCGCTGATCATCATGAGCCCCTGGCTGCTCCATCGGCATCCGGAACTGTGGTCGAACGCAGAGTCATTCGACCCGGATCGGTTCTCCGGCGACATCCCCAGGTTCGCGCACATTCCGTTCGGGGCAGGACCCAGGCTGTGCATAGGGAGGGACTTCTCCTACGTCGAAGCCACGATGTTGATCGCGGAACTCGGGCGTCAGTTCCGCGTTCGGTTCCCCGATGGTGAGCGTCTACCTGATGGGGATCCGTTGGTGACCATTCGACCTCGCGGCGGAATGCCGGTTCTTGTTTCCCCGAGGTAACCGTTAGCCGCCCTGGGTGATGTAGTCCACCAAAGCGGAACGTTCGGTTTCGAGTTCGTCCATTCGATTCTTCACAACGTCGCCGATGGAGACGAGACCGGCGAGTGTGCCGGAATCGTCGAGCACCGGAATGTGGCGGATCCGGCGCTCGGTCATGATCTGCATCAGCTCTGCGACGTCTGCGGAATCGGCTGCCGTCACAACTTCGCTTGTCATGATTGCTGCGACCGTGTCGGTGAGTGCATTGGGGTTGGTTCCAAGAGCGCGAACAACGTCGCGTTCGGAGACGATGCCGGCGATGTTTCCTGATCCATCGAGTACGAGAAGAGCGCCGACGCGGTGTTCGCACAACGCATCCACAAGTTGAGCAACCGTTGCATCGGGGGAAATCGAGAAAATCTGTTGGCCCTTGTTGGTCAAAATCGACGTTACCTGCATCGCGCACCTCCGAGTCCTGGCTACCGGTTGGCACTGCTAGCCGTGGACTCCATAGTGCGCATACTTCGCGCAGGAGGCTAGGCCTTCAGTAGATCTACGACCGAATTGTGAACAAGGCCGTTGGAGGTGACGGCGGAGAACTCCTGTGTTGGATCGTTCCAGGGAATGTCGCTGCCGTCGAACCTGGTGATCCGCGCCCCCGCCTGCTCCACGATCGGAATCAAGGCTGCGACGTCGTGCAATTTCAGCGCCGGCTCGGCGGCGATGTCAACGACTCCCTCGGCAACCATCAGATGAGACCAGAAATCGCCGTAGCCACGTTGACGCCACGTGCTCGTCAGCAATCGGTCCAACGCCTCTGGAGGCCAACCGATGGCGTCGGAGAAGGCGAACGAGGCATCGGCTATGGAAGCGACGCGGCTGGCGCGGAGTGGACCACGGCGCGAGGAGTTGGGGGGTGCGGTGCAAAAAGCTCCAGCGTCCGAGCTCGCCCACCAGCGCCGTCCGAGCGCGGGGGCTGATACGACTCCCACCGAAAAATCCGAGCCCTCACGCAGTGCGATGAGGGTGGCCCACACCGGAACCCCGCGGACGAAATTCTTTGTCCCATCGATTGGGTCGATGATCCACTCGCGAGTGTTATCGAGTCGATCCTCAAGCGATCCGAATTCCTCGCCGAGGATGGCATCGTCGGGTCGCTCAGCAGCGATCATCGAGCGCAACTTTTCCTCGACAGCCCGATCGGCGTCGCTCACCGGTGTCATGTCGGGTTTGGTCTCTACAACGAGGTCCGATGCCAGGAACCGGTCGGTAGAGATGACATCGGCGGCATCAGCCATGCGCAGCGCGAGATCGAGGTCATCCATGGCAGATGAATCTATGCCACGCGCTGAACGAATAGATCAATACTCGTGACATCGGAGTCTTGCCAGCGAGCGCCGCTGGTGTCTGCTGTGTAGGAGTCCCCGGTATCACCGTCGGGGATAACCGTGGCGATGCCTTCGATGGGGTGATCGAGATCAATGATCATCCGCGCGACGATGCACGCGGTCAGCAGTTGAGCATCCGAGACACTGTCGTTGCCTGCGAGATCGATGCCTCCGAGATCGCCGCCTCCAAGATCGTTGGAATCGATGTTGGCAGGCCCGACGTCACAGGACAGGTCGCCCTGTGTAGCGCGTTCGGTCAGGGTCGGATCGAGCCGCTCCACGTGAACATGGACGTTGAGTAGGCACGAGTCGCCACATTCATCGAGTCGATCGGCGATCGCATCGATCTTCCGGTAGGCGATGTCCTGGTTGCTCCGGCCGGATTTGGCTCGCGCCTGTACGGGAGTTGCTTCCGCGGCTGTAGTCAAGGCGTAGATCTGTTGCATCCCGAGGGTTGTCGCCGCTTGTACGAGCGTTGGGGCCGCATTCATCGTTAACGCGGTGGACTGAGCAATCGTTTGGTAGAGGTTTCCCATTGCCATAGCCGGCGCTTCGCCCACCACCTTGACGTTGGCTTGGGTGACGGCATCTGTGACCTGCGAATTGACATCGGTGTTGGACGCAGCTGATGAGGTGGCTGCTGAGGAGACTGCCGACGCGGGAATCAGGGCGATGGCCAGGAGGGCGAGCATGACGCGCATGCAGGAATGCTCGCACGTCGTTCCACTGTGACCGTCGCGGAGTACACGTAGGCTCCTGGTGTGAGTTCGCCACTGGACACGGTCTTTGGTCTGCCGACCCACGTTCTTGTGGTGCATGCGGCTGTCGTGCTCTTGCCCCTGGGAGTGCTGTGCGGGGTTGTGATCGTCGTAGCGAGGAGGACCATCAATCGCTTGGGTCTGATCTCAGTGATCGTGACGGGCGTGGGAACCGCTGCTGCGTTCGTCAGCAAGGGGTCAGGCGAGGAGTTGGCGTCTCGCGTAGGCAGTCCGCAGCCCCACGTCGAATACGGGGAGGTCCTTCCGTTCTACGCCGCCGCGTTCTTCCTCGCCCTGTTGGCCTACTGGTTGTTCGCCCGGGGAGTTCCCGGCAACCGCACACGTCCGTGGTGGGTCATCGCGTTAGGTGGTCTCGTCCTCGTACTGGGGGCTGTGCTCGCGTGGTTCACGATCCTCACAGGGCACTCGGGTGCTGCCGCTACGTGGGAAGCGGTCATCGAGAACACCAGCCCCGGTCAGTTTCCCGTCGAGTAGGTCGCGCTAGTCCCAGGTATCGGCCTCTGCACGGCTGCGCAACACTCGTCGAAGTGACTCAAGCCGGGCTGGGTTGACCTGCGGATCGGTATCGAGAGCGCAGTGCGGTTCGTCGTGCGAACAACCGCGCGGACATGCGTTGGCTGCCAGCCGCAGGTCCGGGAACGCGTGGATCACCCGTTCGGGATCGACGTGCGCGAGGCCGAAGGATCGGATACCCGGTGTATCGATGATGAGGCCACCGCCCGGCAGAGGGAGCGCTATCGCACTGGTGGAGGTGTGGCGGCCCTTGCCGGTGACCGCGTTCACCCCACCGGTTGCTCGATCGGCATCGGGAACCAGGGCGTTGACGAGCGTGGACTTCCCGACCCCGGAATGGCCGACCAGAACGGTCCGATGATCGGTGAGCGCGTGCCGGACTTCCTCGGTGACCTGCTTGTGTGAAACCTCCAATAACGGAAGATCGAGTGGTCCATAAAGATCGGTCAGGGGAGTGGCAGGAGCGAGGTCTGTCTTGGTCACGATCAGCAGGGGAGAGATGCCGGCATCGAGTGCGGCGATGAGTGCCCTATCGATCAAACCGGTTCGAGGCTCGGGGTTCGTGCTCGCGACAACCACAGCGAGTTGATCGGCGTTAGCGACGATCACACGCTCGACGGGATCGGTGTCGTCGGCGGTTCGACGCAGTGTTGTCTCGCGAGGAAGACGGCGAACAATTCGAGCGAAGTCTTCCCGGCCTTCCCGTTCGATGACCGTCGAAGCATCCATACCCACGGCTTCGACGTAGTCACCTACGACGATTCCCTTGCGGCCTAGTTCACGCGCCTTGACGGCGTAGTGCTCGGTTCCAACCTCGTCGATGATGGTGAAGCGACCGCGATCAACGGTGACCACCGTGGCCGTGCGGGCGTTGCCATGCTCGGGGCGTTCCTTGGTGCGTGGTCTGCTCTTGGAGCGGCCAGGGCGGATCCGAACGTCGTCCTCGTCGAGCCGATCTCGGCGTTTCACGCGGACTCCGTCACGCGATGATCGATGTCCATAGGCCGGTGAAGTCCGGAATCGTCTTTGCAGTGGTACCGATGTTCTCTATCTCGACTCCCGGCACCCGGAGTCCGATGATCGCTGCAGTGGTGGCCATTCGATGATCGTCGTAGGTGGCGAATTCCCCGGGCTGGAGTTCGGTCGGTTCGATTCGCAAGCCATCATCCGTCTGAGATACCGCGCCACCGAGTTGGTTGATCTCCCTCTCGAGGGCAGCGAGGCGATCGGTTTCGTGTCCGCGGATGTGACCGATCCCGCGCAACACGCTTGGTTGCTCGGCAAAGCAGGCGATGGCGGCCATGGAAGGGGCGGTCTCGCCGATGGCGGATAGATCGATGTCTACACCCGCGAGGCGTTCGGGACCGCTGACGATCAATCCATCGTGATGGTGCTCGATAGTGGCGCCAAATGCGGCGAGAACGTTGAGGACCTGATCGGAGGGCTGCAGGGACTCTCGCGGCCAGTCGGCTATCACAACACGTCCTGCCGTCACGAGTGCTGCGGCAATGAATGGCAGAGCATTGGAGATATCCGGCTCGATTCGCCAATCGTGCGCCCGCATTTCTTGGGGGTCCACATGCCAGGTAAATCGGGTGTGCTCGCTGACCGGTGGATCCTGGGACTCGCGGACGCGAACTCCGTGTTCGGCAAGCATGCGGATCGTCATGTCGATGTGCGGAGTGCTCGGTATGGCCGCCCCGACGTGATGGATCGTTGCCCCGGCTTCGAACCGCGGAGCTGACATCAACAACGCCGTCACGAATTGACTAGAGCGCGATGCGTCCAAGACGACCTCGCCGCCGGGAACGCGGCCGGTACCGCGGACCAGGATCGGGAGTTTGCCGGTACCGGCATCGTCGACCTCGATTCCCACATCGCGCATGGCCTCGATCAGGGTTGCCATCGGTCGACGCCGCGCGGCCCGATCCCCGTCGAACATGACCTCAGTCTGTGCCAGACCTGCCACGGGGGGTAGAAACCGCATCACGGTGCCGGCGAGGCCAACGTCGATGGCCAGTGGCTCTTTTGCTCCGAGGAAGTGCGGAGTGATCGTCAGGGTCATTCCATCGATGGATGAGTTCGTTTCGGTGACCTCGACTCCGAGCACACGTAGCGCTTGGATCATCAGCGTGGTATCCCGAGAGCGCAGAGCGTTGGTGATGGTGCTCGGGCCGTCGCTGAGTGCAGCGAGAACCAATGCTCGATTTGTGAGTGACTTCGATCCCGGCACTCGGACGGTTGCGTCGATGGGGCCGGGTGACACGGGAGCCGACCAGTACTCCGCCTGGGCGATCGAATCGTGTCCCGTCGTCATTGCGTCAGGGTAGTGCGGGTCCTGCGCGTCAAGCGCGCTAGCCGGTCACCCCAGCGGTCACATCGACGGTCATGTCGTCGTCGGCGATGGTCGTTGGGATCCCGAGGGTGTCCTCGAGCTGAGATGCCAGGGCGCTGGCCGAGTCCTGCTCGGCGTGAACTATGTAGACGGCCGCTGGTCGAGGGCGAGCGGATCCGATCCAGTCGATGAGTTCGCTGCGGTCCGCGTGCACGCTGAACGCCTCGATGTCCACGACCTGAGCGTTCACCGGGACGTCCTGGCCGTGAATACGCACGGACCGGGCACCGTCGCGGAGTTGTTGGCCGGGAGTCCCCATCGCCTGGTATCCCACGAGCAGTACGCAGTTGTTCGGGTGCGGCAGAAAGTACTTCAAATGGTGGGTGACTCGACCGCCACTGGCCATTCCCGAGGCCGAGATGATGATCTTCGGTCCGGGGGTGTCGAGCTTCTTGGATTCCTCCGTCGAGTGGGCCTCGTGAAGGCCGGGAAGGTGAATCTGTGAAATCCCCTCGGCGATGGTGGCCGTGGTTATTTCCGGATCGGCGTTGTTGATCGCATCGCGATAGACGGACAGCGCCGCGAGCGCCATCGGGCTGTCGGCGTAGATCGGCACCACCGGAATGCGGTGCTGGTCCATCAGATCTCGAAGTGCCGTCAATAGGACTTCAGTGCGGTCCACGGCGAATGCTGGGACGACAACGGTCCCGCCCTGATTGATCGTCCGAGTGATGGCTTCGGCCATCTCCTCCATCTCGGCATCGACGTCCGCGTGATCGCGATCTCCGTAGGTGCCTTCCATGACGACGGCGTCGGCGTCCAGGGGTGGATGCGGACCCTTGAGCAGTGGGTGGTTCCCGCGGCCGAGGTCACCGCTGAAGACGACGCGGGCGTGCTCGGGAGATGGCCCGGTTTCGGTCACCGAGACGGTGGATGAACCGAGAATGTGGCCGGCCGGGTCGAATCTGCAGGCGAACTCGTCCGTCACCGCGAAGGCCTGCCCGAAATCGCGTGGCAGAAGCAATCCGATCGCGGTCTCGGCGTCCTGCGACGTGTAGAGCGGCTGGGGGTCGGCGTGTCGGGAGTAGCCGGCGCGCCGGGCGTAGGCCGTGTCTTCCTCCTGGAGATGCGCGGAGTCGCGAAGGATGATCGGTACGAGGGATCCGGTGTTGGGCGTGCAGTAGATCGGTCCCGAGAAGCCCTGCTTCACCAAGGCTGGAAGGTAGCCGCAGTGGTCGAGGTGGGCGTGGGTCAGGACCACGGCAGCGATGTCCGTTGCAGGGACGGGGAATGCGTCCCAGTTGCGTCGGCGGATCGCTCGGGACCCCTGGAACATGCCGCAGTCGACGAGGAATTGGGTGGATGTTCCCGAGACGAGGAAGCGGGATCCGGTGACAGTGCCCGCGGCACCGAGGAAGCGGATGCGCACGAGGTCAGCCCGTCTTGATGGCTTTACCGTCCGGGCCACGCTTGATGGGCTTGCCTCCGCGGGTAACCATCGGTGGTGGCAAGCGCAGACGTCGAAGCTGAAGTGCACGCATGACTGCGTAGAGCAGCAGGCCTCGTCGGTCCGACTTCTCGGGGAAGGCCTTCTTAGCCTTCAGGCTGAGTTGGACGAGCAGGATCGTGGTGTCGATGACGATCAGTGCGGTAACAGCGAAGAACGCCAGGGAGACGAACGACTGCAACGCCGGGTTCTGGATGAACCCGAGGAGTAGCACCGCGATCGCGATAAAGATGAAGTATTCGGCGACCGTGACTCGAGCGTCGACGAAGTCACGCACGAAGCGTCGGTTGGCCCCTCGGTCACGGGCTGGCATGTATCGCTCGTCACCGACCATCATCCCGGCGCGCTGCCGGGCTCGGGCGTCGCGTTCGGCCTCTCGGGCCGCCTTCTTGCCCTCCTTGGTGCCGCGTCCGCGGCTGGTCGCTCGCAGCCCCTGTTTGCGAGCCGCCTCGGCTTCTTTTCGTGACGGGGTAGCCCGTCCCTTCGGAGCCCGGGGGTCGCCTTCGACGGGCGTGGGCTCGGGGGTGTCGGGTGTGGAGGATCCGCCCCAGAATTTCGGTATACCGGCCATGATCTGACCAGCCTAACGGCGGGGCAGCACGGGCGCCGCGTCGTCCTGCGGCTTAGGCTGAGGGCACGGATTCGGGTGGTGAGCCCGCGTCATGCGAGATTCGGCGGAATAGAGGTAACGCACATGGGTCTGTGGCAGCGCTTCACGATGATCTTCAAGTCCAAGGCGTCCAAGGCACTTGATCGGGCCGAGGATCCGCGGGAAACCCTCGACTACTCGTACGAGAAGCAACTCGAACTCCTGCAAAAGGTGCGCCGGGGCGTTGCCGACGTTGCCACCAGCCGCAAGCGGATCGAACTTCAACTCCAAGGCCTCTCGCAGAAGGAAAGCACCCTTGAGGAGCAGGCCCGCGCGGCTCTGGCCCAGGGTCGTGAGGACCTCGCACGCGAGGCGCTGACGCGCCGTAGCGGCCTCCACCAACAGATTGCGGACCTGCAGACACAGTTGGCGCAGTTGCAGGAGCAGGAGGAGAAACTCACCGTCGCTGCTCAGCAGTTGCAGACGAAGGTCGAGTCCTTCCGCACCCGCAAGGAGACGATTAAGGCCAGTTACTCGGCGGCCGAGGCCACGACCAAGATCAACGAGGCCTTCTCTGGAATTTCGAATGAGCTCGGTGACGTCGGCCTCGCCGTCCAGCGGGCCGAGGACAAGACCCAGGAAATGCAGGCCAGAGCGGGCGCCATTGACGAGCTCATGGCCAGCGGAGCGCTCGAGGACCCGATGGGAATGGGCAAGGACTCCATCACGGCCGAGCTCGAGCAGATGGCTTCAGCGGCCGAGGTCGAATCCACTCTCGCCGCGATGAAGAACGAGCTCGGTTCGGCGGAGAAGAAGCCCGAGATCGAGCAGTAGTCGCGGCTGTGCACGCGCTGCTCCTGCACGGCGGCGGGCACGGAGGGTGGTGCTGGGACGCCGTTCGTGGGCACCTCGCCGATCTGGGCATCGACTCCAGTGCGCCGGACCTTCCCGGTTCTGGGGTGGACCGCACTCCGCGAGCCGGCATCGTTCTTGATGACTACATCGCCGCTGCAGTGGATGCGGTCGACCGAATAGACGACGACGTCACGATCGTGGCGCACTCGATCGCTGGATTAACGGCTCCTGCGGTGGCGGTCGCCCGTCCCGACCAGGTCGCTCACGTGGTGTTCTTGGCGGCATTGGTCACCCGAACGGGAGAGCGGGGAATCGACTCGATCCCCGAGGATCGGCGCCCGTCGTATTTCACCTTGGCTGAGGCGTCCGGTGAGAACTCCTTTCTGCCCAGGTTCGATGCCGCTTGGAAGCGCTTCTTCCCGAGCCTGCCTGAAGGCAAGGCTCGGGAGGTGTTCGAGAAACTCACCCCGCAACCGCTGGGTCCGTACCTGCAGCCCAACCCGGCCGGCGTCGACGCACTCGAGGCATTACCGGTGCGCCGTTCCTACATTCTGCTGAGCGACGACCGGACTTTTGCACCGGAACAAGCGCGGGAGTTCGCCGCCGTGGCGGACTGTTCTCCCATCGAGCGTCCCGGTGACCACTGCTGGATGCTCACGGACCCGAAGGCGTGCGCTGGGGAAGTCGCTGAACTCATGCGGCCCAGGTAAATTGACGTAGGTCGACGAAAGGGGCTCGGCGCTGTGGCGCGCACCAGGTATGGCACCGACCGCGGACTGACCGCCCGGATGTTCGGCACGCTGTTCGGACTCGGGTTGATGTATGTCCTGCTAGCGGCGGTTCTTTATGCATTCGGGTTCAGTGCGATATTCATTCTCGGCATCAGCGCGGCGCTGCTGTTCGGTCAGTGGTGGTTCTCCGACACCCTCTCGATGAAGGCGATGCGCGCGGTGGAAGTCACACCCGAGCAGGCGCCCCAACTGCATGCGGTGGTCGACCGATTGTGCGCGATGGCTGACATGCCGAAGCCCCGCGTAGGTATTGCGGATAACGACGCTCCCAACGCGTTTGCGACCGGACGGTCACCTAATCGCTCCGTCGTTGTCGTCACCACCGGTCTGTTGCGACGGCTCGATCGCGACGAGTTGGAAGGAGTGCTTGCTCACGAGTTGTCCCATGTCGCGCATCGCGACGTCACGGTGATGACGATTGCCTCGTTCACCGCGATCCTCGCTGGATTCATGGTCCGCAGCGCGATGTGGGGATCGATGATGCGTGATCGTCGGGATCAGAACACCGCGCTGATCTTCTTCGCGGTCATGATCGTCAGCGTCCTCGTCTACTTCATCTCGTACCTGCTGATCAACGCGTTGTCGAGATACCGGGAATTGGGAGCCGACAGAGGAGCCGCGCTGCTCACCGGGCAACCAACGGCGCTGGCCAGCGCTCTGCAAAAGATTTCTGGTGATATGGCGACGATCCCCACCAAGGACATCCGTCAGATGGAGGCGGTCAGTGCATTCGCTTTCGCTCCCGCCGTTGCCGGCAAGCGAGAGTTCACCCTCGAACAGTGGTTCTCGACTCACCCGCCTCTTGAAAAGCGGCTTGCGCAATTGGCCAAGATCGCTGGGGAGTTGGGTCAGCGCTGATGGGCTTCTTTGACGCTGTGCTCGGTCGTCGCAAGCCCGCTCGGCCGAACCTCGATTCACTCTTCGCCATTCCTTCCGCGGCCATCACGGTGCAAGCGGCCTTGGACTTTGTTCCCACGGGGCGGGCCGCGGTGGCATTCCGAGCACCCGAGGGGCGTGCCTTCGCGGACATCGAGTCCGAAGTGCGAGCGCTGCTCGACGCAGACGGCGGTCCACCTGTGGACCTGGCCGAAGACGGGTTCGGCTTCGATTGGATCGTCATTCGAACCGATCCGGTCGATGTGGCAACCGCGGTGACGGATGCGCACGCGGTCAACACATCACTCGTTGAATCGGGCTTTGGTCCGCAGTTGCTCTGCTCGCTTGTCTCGTTCCGCGGCCCTGATGATGCGCCCCTGGCGTTGGTCTATCTCTTCAAGGCGGGAACGTTCTATCCGTTCGCGCCGATTCCGGCAGCCGACCAAGAGCGGAATAACGTCCTCGAACTCCAGGTACGCGACCTGCTGCAGGGCGAGTTGCCCCTGGAGAAAGACCTCAGTCGGTGGTTCGCAGTCTGGGACGCACCGGGCCTGTAGGCGCGTGAGTTGGTTCCGTCAGTCGCGGGCGGGTGACGGGCCAGGCAGCGCCAGCATCCGGTCGAGGGCGACCTTGGCCCAGTGCTGGGTGTCGGGGTCGACCACGATCTGGTTGACCACGTTTCCGGCCACCAGGTTTTCCAGCGACCACACCAGGTGCGGCAGGTCGATGCGGTTCATCGTTGAACAAAAACAGACCGTCTTGTCGAGGTAGACGATCTCCTTGTCTGGGTTCTGGAGAGCGAGCCGCTTGACGAGGTTGAGCTCGGTGCCCACGGCCCAGGCAGAACCGGCGGGTGCGGATTCGATGGCGGCGATGATCTTCTCCGTCGAGCCAACCTGATCGGCCTTCTCGACCACTGAGTAGTCGCACTCGGGGTGGACGATGACCGTCACATCGGGAACACGCTCGCGGACATCGTCGACGCATTCGGCGGTGAATCGTCCGTGAACAGAGCAATGCCCTCGCCAGAGCAGCACCTTCGCATTGCGGATCTGCTCGTCGGTGAGGCCGCCGTTCTCTTTACGGGGGTCATAGACAACGCAGTCGTCGAGGCTGAGCCCAAGATCACGAACTGCGGTGTTCCGGCCGAGGTGCTGGTCGGGGAGGAAGAGGACCTTGTCGCCCTGTTCGAACGCCCAGGTCATGCTGCGTTCAGCATTGCTCGATGTGCACACCGAGCCGCCGTTCTTTCCCGTGAAGGACTTGATGGCCGCGCTGGAATTCATGTAGGTGATCGGGATAGTCGTCTCGGCTACCCCCACCCGCTCGAGCACTCGCCAGCAGTCTTCTACCTGGCCGATCTCAGCCATGTCTGCCATCGAACATCCCGCGGCCATGTCCGGCAGGATCACTTTCTGCTCGTCGCTGGTCAGGATGTCCGCACTCTCCGCCATGAAGTGCACACCGCAGAAGACGATGAACTCGGCCTCGGGTCGGGCTGCGGCCTGCTGGGAGAGTTTGAACGAGTCCCCGGTGACGTCGGCGAATTGGATCACTTCGTCACGCTGGTAGTGGTGCCCGAGGATGAACAGGCGATCGCCCAGAGCTTCTTTGGCTGCTCTGGCCCGGGCCACCAGGTCGGGATCCGAGGGTGCCGGCAGGTCACCCGGGCACTCGACTCCGCGCTCGCTGTTCGGATCGGACTGCTGACCGAGGAGCAGCAGCGCCAGTGGGGTCGGCTCGGGTTCGACGAAGGTGCCTGTCATGAGAAGAGTCTGCCAAATGCGGGGTTTCCCACGGGAGGGCGGCTAGCCCAACAGCGGGGCTCATGCGATAGTGGGAATAGCCAGACCTCGGGGTCGGTTGACGTAGATGTTGACCAAAGCACCACCAAACGCGAGATCGAAGAGGATGAACACATGAGTGACGTCATGAGCAGCGACACCACCCAGACGACCGACGGCATCGTCTTGACCGATGAGGCTGCGAGCAAGGTGAAGACTCTTCTCGAGGCCGAGGGCCGCGATGATCTGACGCTGCGCATCGCAGTGCAGCCGGGTGGATGCTCGGGCCTGCGCTACCAGTTGTTCTTCGATGACCGCAGTCTCGACGGCGACGTAGTCAAGGACTTCGGTGGCGTCGGTGTCGTCACCGACCGCATGAGCGCCCCATACCTGAGCGGCGCCACCATCGACTTCGTTGACACCATCGAGAAGCAGGGCTTCACCATCGATAACCCCAACGCCACGGGATCGTGCGCGTGCGGAGACTCGTTCCACTAGCCCGAACCACTGGTCCGAGTGCAGGACTAGTTGAAAGTTGTACTAGTCTTCTCGTATGTGGAACTCATCTGCGCCTGCGGCTGCCTTCCTCGAGGCTGAGGCGGATCTCGTCACCCGAGCCCGCCGCCGCGAGAACTGGGGACCCGAGCACGGGCCGATGCCGTCGATATTTCTCAGCCACGGCGCCCCACCGTTGTTCGAGA